>NZ_JBMEMN010000018.1:0-60549 GCF_049310905.1 Gudongella sp. DL1XJH-153 | reverse complement strand
TAAGTATCATTGCAGCAAAGATGAAATCAATGATTTATCAAAAATGATTGAAAGGTGGTTGTAAATAATGTTACAATGTGTGAGAAGCAGTCTAAATTCTTCGTGAAATAGTGATTTTTGAAGCTAATAAAAAACACACGTGGAATTTAGGTAATATTAAAGAGAACACAAAGACGAATAAAGCAATTATGCTAATTGGAATTAGTGATTTAGAAGCAATTACTTTGACTTATGGAAACAACTATGCAAATGAAGTTGTCAAGAACAATGTGGTTAGTTTAAAAGCTCTATGCGATAACTACGGAATGCTTTTCCGTTACTCTACAGCCCGATTTGTTTTAGTAGTTAATAATTACCCAGGCATCAAAGAACTTCAGGAATCGGCTTATGAAATTATCATGTCATATGACGAACTAAAACATAACGATAGTATTCCTTTAAAGCTCAAGATTGCGATTGTCGAAATAGAAGACCAGACTTTGTCTACAGATGAAGTACTGCAAGAAGCTTCTCTTGCCTTATCTTCACTCGAGGGTAATAAAGAAATTGTAGTAATTTATAATGAAGAAATTCAGGAGAGCATTAATCGTACTACACGTATAGAGGAGGCAATTAGAAACACGATAGAAGGAGAAAATGATTCTATATATTTAGTCTACCAACCTAAACTCGCTTTAAAATCTAATAAATGTCTTGGTTTCGAAGCCTTGGCAAGGATGCATGATGATGAGTTAGGAAATGTTTCGCCAGTGGAATTTATTTCAATCGCTGAAAAGAAAGCACTAATGTTTGAGCTAGGAAACATAATCTTGAAAAAAGCATGTGTTTTTGCTAAGAACTTAGAAGTAAAGGGTTTTGACAATATAAAGATAGCAGTTAATATTTCAGTCATTCAATTATTAAGAGATGAATTTTATGATTCTGTTAGGGAAATAATTAGTGTCACTCAGGTAGATCCTGAGCAATTAGTATTTGAAATAACTGAATCTGAAATGCTTACAAGTTTTACAGAAATCAATGAGAAATTGAAAGAAATCAGAGAAATTGGAATCTCAGTTTCAATAGATGATTTTGGTACTGGGTACTCTTCATTTTCTAGACTTAGAGATCTGAATATTGATGAAGTAAAGATCGATAAATCCTTCATTGATAGAATTTCATCTAATGCCGAAAAAGAGTTATTGACATCTGATATTATATTAATGGCACATAAAATGAAGCTGACAGTTGTTGCAGAAGGTGTTGAAGATGATGTGCAAAAAGAGTATCTAATGAGACATGACTGCGATATATTACAAGGATATTTATATAGCAAACCTTTGACTGAAGATGATTCTTTAAACTTTTTAATTGCGGAGAGGTAAATGAATTGAAGAGGCTACTATTTACTTTAATTTTAACAATGATTTTTTTTAGCGGATTTAATAGTGTATATGCTAACACAAATGAAAATGACTTTAAATCTATGTTTGATGAGAATGGGTCAATTATGATGCTTATTGATGCGCAAACAGGTTCAATAGAGTATGCAAATAGGGCAGCAGCAGACTTCAATAGGTATACTGTGGAGCAATTAGAATCAATGAAAATAACCGATATAAACAGATTATCTGCGGATGAGACTGCAAAGAAGATGCAGGATGCAGTATATAACCATAATAATCAATTTGAGTTTGTGCACCGATTAGCAAATGGTGAACTTCGAAATGTTGAAGTTTATTCTTCACCACATAAGGTAGATGAAAAAGATATGCTTCTTTCTTTAGTCTATGATATTTCGGAAAGAAAAATGCTGGAGGCACAGGATCAAAGGCAACTTAGAATACTTTACTCCATGGTCATATTACTATCTATATCAGCTTTTGTTATATTCATTAGTTACAGAAAATCAAAGAAGCAAACAAAACTTCTTTATAATTTCATACAATTGCGTCATTCTTTCTTGAATGCGTCTGAACAATTAATATACCTAAAAGATAATAACTATAAATATATTTTCGCCAACAAAGCATTCGAGAATTTCTATCAGACTGATGAATCTAGAGTGATTGGCAAAGATGATTTTGAACTTTCTAGCAAAGAATTTGCAGAAAGAATAAGAGAGACTGATTTGAAGGTTGTCAAATCAAAGTCTATCGTTGTTGATAAGGTTGTGTGGGAAAATAAAACTTTTAGGACTACAAAGTTTCCGGTAAGACTTAATGATGACATCTATGGAATAGGAGCTTATATCGAGAACATAACTGAAGAAACAAATAGAACCCTAGAAATAGAGCAAATGAAGGATCAATTAGAAGAATCTAATAATCTTCTAACATCTATTCTAGAAAGCACCTCTGAAATAAAGATTTTTGTGTTAGATGAAAAATACAGATACGTAGCTTTTAACTCAGGACACAAAAAGACAATGCGTGATATCTGGGGGAAAGATATTAAGCATAACATGAGCATATTTGAAGTTATCGGGAGACACAATGACATTGAGAAGGCTAAACGCGAGTTTGATAGAGCATTAGCGGGAGAAAGTTTTATCACCATCGAAGAGTACGGCGATGAAACCTTTGCTAGGCCTACCTGGCAAAACTTCTATGCCCCTATTTACAAAGAAGATGGTAGTATATATGAAATTTCATGCTTTACTATTAACATTACTGAGCGTATAGAAATAGAGAAGGAAATTGAACATATGAGGTATCATGATCCTTTGACCGGTTTATATAACACAGGATTCATGCAAGAAGAGATAAAACGGTTAGATGTTGAAAGAAATCTTCCCTTTAGTATTATTTATGGAGATCTAAATTCTCTTAAACTGGCTAACGATGTGTATGGACACGATACAGGGGATGCTCTAATAAAGCAAACTGCTGAAGCGATAAAAAGAAGTTGCAGAGAAGATGATATTATTGCTCGTGTGGGAGGAGATGAGTTTATAATCCTTTTACCTGCTACCAGTGAATTAGATGCAGATTCTGTATTGAACCGGATTATTAAGGAAGTTGGAAAAGTAAAAGTGAAAGCTGTTAGCGCCAGCATAGCATTAGGGAAGTCGACCAAAATTAACATTGGAGACTCTATAAACGCTGTGTTAAAAAATGCTGAAGAAAAAATGTACGAAAGCAAAAGTACAATGACAAATAAAAACCATATGGATCAATTAAGTTCAATACTAGAAGAGCTACATGAAAGATCCGAAAGAGAAAAAATCCATTCACAAAATGTGAGTGATATATGTGAAAAGATAGCTGCTGCACTTGATTTGACGAATGAAGAAAAACGAAGGGTCCGTGATGCGGGCTACTACCATGACATCGGTAAAATAATATTAGATGATCATATTTTAAATAATTTGGGGAATTTAAAAGATGAAGAATATGAGACGATGCGTAAGCATACTATTGTCGGTTATAGGATTCTTAATCTTTATAACGAAACAATGGATATTGCAGTCGGTGCATTGGATCATCACGAGCAATGGGATGGGTTAGGTTACCCAAAAGGTTTAAAGAAGGATGAAATATCACTTCTAGGACGTATTATTGCTGTTGCTGAATCCTGTGATTTTCGAACAAACCCGTATAGCAATTCAAAAATCTCGATAGAAGAAGCTATTGAAGAAATAAGAGAAGATGCTGGCAAAAGATTTGATCCTATGGTTGTGGATGCATTTGTTAAAGTAGTGGAACAAACAAAAGGTTAAAACAATCCATATTAAGAGTCGATCTGATTGTATAAATGATTATAGGAGGCGATATCTATATGCGTTTCCTACACTTTGGGTTTTCTAAAATTCATGTAAAATTAGTAGATATATTCCCTCAAACGGCAGTCAATCTTGGATATGTTCCCTAATACGACCCTTGATAAAAAAAGGGCTTGGAACAATAAATATGATAGCTATCCCCTCATCTCAAAACACGTGGAGTGCGTAGTAATGATGTCAAGGGTAAAGGGGTGAGTGTGTGCAAAAGGCTTGGAATAAGGGGATTTGCGATTATTGTTGTTCATAAACCGGAGGTTAAAAGTTGTGAATTTATCGGTTAATGGGAATAAGTCCAAGCATGCAAACTTGAGTGTGACAGAGCAGATTAGATGTCGGTACTTGCTGACAGAGTAGGTTAGATGTTAGGCTCTCACGAGAGAACAGATTGGATGTTTTTCGGATTTTCAGAGGTGGAGAGAACAGATTGGATATCATTTACTTTTTCTTAAGCAATTTACTTAACGCTAGCAGATAGCAATAGCAATAGCAATAGCAATAGCAATAGCAATAGATTAAAAAGGTGTTAAGCAGAAGGAGGATTCCTTTGAACTATATAGGTCGAAAAATATGGTTTAATGTAAGGGGAGGTATTATTAGATGGGTAGTAATAAAGACTTTGATTTAAAACTGATTATGGATGAGATTAAAGATATAATCAGTCAAACGGATGAAAAAGGATTTTTCCAGTATATCAGCTCTTCATGCAGCACAGTACTGGGATATAGTCAAAATTCACTAATAGGAAAAAGTGCTTTTGACTACATTCATCCAGATGATCGGTCAAGAATATTGGCTTTGTTTCAGAAAGGTATTGATACAAAAGGCAGAGACTTTCAGGAATACCGTTTTCAACATGCACAAGGTCATTATATCTGGCTGGAGTCAGCCGGGAAGGTTTTATTGGATCATGAGGGAGAGGTTGTAGGTGCGGTTATAAGTAGCCGCGACATTACCGACAGGAAAATTCTGGAAGAAAAGCAAAATAACTTTTTTAGCCTTTCCATTGATTTGGTGGGCATCGCCAATATGGAAGGCTATCTTGTGGAGATCAACAATGCCTGGGAACAAAGTTTGGGGTGGAACAGAGAAGAGCTTTTGAACAAGCCATACCTTGATTTTGTGCATCCCGATGATAGAGAACCAACCATCAGGATGGCCGATCAATTAATAAAGGGTGAAAAAGTCTATGCCTTTAATAACCGGTATTTATGCAAAGACGGTTCGTATAAATGGATTTCCTGGAATTCCTCTCCTGATGCTGAACGGAAACTGATCTACTTTGTAGCACGTGATGTAACGAACTATGAGGGAAAATTAGGCAAGTTATTTCATGAGATTCAGCAAAAGGATCAATATTTGCTATCTGTTATGGAGACTCAGGAGGAGATGATTTGCCGATTTCTACCGGATACTACCCTAACTTTCGTTAATAAAGCCTATTGTAAACAATTTGGATTTTCAGAAAAAGAATTAGTCGGTAAGAAGTTTATTGAATTAATCTCTGAATCAGATTACAAGAGTATTAAAGAGCATCTGGATTCACTGAGTATTAATTTGCCCACTAAAACCTATATACAGAAGATTATTAGTGATGATGGGTCAGAAATCTGGCAAGAGTGGACAGATAATGCCATCTTTAACACAGACAATGTTATCATTGAATTTCAGGCCGTTGGCCGTGATATTACTAAACATAAACAATTTGAGAAAACCATTGCTGAAAGTGTCAAGTTACTAGAAGAGACTCAAAGAGTTGCAGGATTGGGCAACTATGTTGTAGATTTAATTGGAGATACCTGTCAAAGTTCAACTGTTTTAGATGAAATACTGGGATTGGAACAAAATGATTTGCATCCGCTTGAAGTGTGGCCATCTCTTATCCATCCGGACGATCGGGAAGCTGCTTTATCCGCTCACCAAAAATCGATGGAAGAACATGTCAATTACCGTCAGGAGTGCAGGATTATTCGTCAAAACGATGGTGTTGAACGCTGGGTAAGTGACATCGGAGCGATAAGGACGGATGATCAAGGGAAAGCTGTAAAGATTATTGGAACTATCATGGACATTACCGAACGGAAACAAGCCGAAATTGAAGCACACCACCATGCTCAGCGAACCGAAGCCCTGCTAGAGATAGCGTCTCACCTCAATGCTGAATTGGAGCCAGCTAGGGTGAAGAAGATAGTTTGTTACGAAGCCTGTAAAGCCCTTGGAATGAGTATGTCTGCATATCTAAGATATGATAGCAATGAACGTGTTTTTAATCTAGCAGCTTCGGAAGGTCTGCCTGAGGAAGTGACTCGGGCGTTTGGGCCCCTCAGTTGGGATGATGTTGAATTACTACTTAACAAGCAGGGATACAGTATGGTACAAAATGCACCTGCTGTATCCAAACTGCCATATGTGCAGACACTGTTGAGCCACGGCATTTATTGCGTAGCCCACTCACTCATCAAACGAAACGGCTCGACTTTGGGATTACTTATTGTTGGAGATGAGAATAAGGTAAATCTATTTGAAGACTCCATCACCTTACTCTCAGGAATTGCTGATCAGGCGGCTTCGGCTATTACTAACGCTCGGTTGTTTGGAGAAGCAAAAAACCGCCTGAATCAGGTACAAGCCTTGCGCAACATTGACTTAGCCATAACCGGCAGTCTGGATTTGCGAGTCACCTTTCAAGTCGTTCTGGATGAAGTCACAAAGATGCTCGGAACTGACGCTGCAGCCATTTTGCGCCTCAATCCACACACCGGCGCCCTGAATTATGAGCACTGGCGCGGTTTTCGAAGTAGAGGAATTGAGGGGATCAACATCCCATTAGGCGAAGGGTACGTTGGTGCTATGGCTATAAATCGTAAATCTGTTCATATCCACGACCTGCGCGAACATGAACATGATTTTAATCATATCTCCTTACTAACAGAGGAGGGTTTCGTTGCATACTATGCCGTGCCCCTTATCGCCAAGGGAACTGTCCTGGGTGTGCTGGAGGTCTTCCATCGAGAACGGATTGCTTCCAATGGAGAATGGTTGGCATTTTTGGAGACTCTCGCTGGCCAAGCAGCCATTGCTATTGATAATGCTGAATTATTTTCAAAATTGGAGCGTTCCAACACAAACTTGCTCCGAGCATACGATGCGACTATAGAAGGCTGGGCTCACGCTCTTGACCTAAAAGATGAGGAAACTCAGGATCACAGCAAGCGGGTTACCGAGTTAACCATGCGTATCGCGAAGAAAATGGGAATAGAAGAAGAACATCTAGCCCATGTGCATCGTGGGTCTCTTCTGCATGATATCGGCAAAATGGGTATTCCAGACAGCATTCTGCTCAAACCCGGTAAATTGACGGATGAAGAATGGGAGATTATGCGCAAACACCCGGTTTATGCCTTTGAGATGCTTTCACCGATCAATTACTTACAACCGGCATTGGATATACCGTACTGTCACCACGAAAAATGGGACGGCAGCGGCTATCCTCGCGGACTTAAAGGGGAACAAATTCCTCTGGCAGCACGTATCTTTGCTGTTGTTGATGTATACGATGCTTTGACCAGTGACCGTCCTTATCGTGAAGCCTGGTCAAAAGAAAAGGCACTTGATCACATCAGTGAGCTAAGTGGCACTCATTTTGATTCAAGAGTTGTTGATATGTTTATTAAGATAATGAAAACCTTTGAAGGATAAACATTTCGTTAAGTTGACTGTATTTAAGGAAAAAATGTTAAATGGAAATCAAGAAAAATGCAAACTTGTAAACTTATGAACTCGTTCAAGCTATTTTAGACAAATTCCGATCTACCTGTAAGTCAAAAAAAACAGGCAAGGCACCCTACATTCACAATCGCGTAGAGTGCCTTGTTCATTTTTTATACTATGCTTTCACATCCACTGTCACGCCGGACTTGAATTCTAATTATAGCACATATTAATTTGTTTAATAAAATGAGCTGCATTGAGATAACTCAGTAATAACAATTTTATCAATTCGATATTATTATAATACAAAGTGACAGTAACCCGGAAATACACTTCCTTCATTTCATATCATCCTCCTTGTATAATACAGTTATAGAAATAATCAAATAACTTATACGAATATTCCCCCGCATTGTCTTATTGCTTCTTTTTTGTTTTTTTTCCATTTGATGAATTGTCTTTGCTTGTTAAGATATTATTTTAACTATATATGTCAGTCTATTGACACTTTATGAAATATATATCTGTTAAACAATAGATCTAAAGCATGGCTTAAACTAAATGTCCTTATCAAGTTTATCCAAATATAGCCATCCAGATTGGCCATAATGGATAATAAAAAAAAGGTGTCAGCACACTGACACCTGTCAATGTGCTGACACCCTATAATGATTTCGTTTTTTTATGGACAAAATTTGGATACTTACTACAAATACTCTACCAAATTACAGAATTTTATTTTATGATACAATGTGCTTCTTGGAATATTTAAGAGTTTAGCTGCTTGATTTTTGTTTCCATCTACGGCTTCCATGGCTTTTCTGATTGTTTCAATCTCCATGTTCTTGATATTTTCTTTCAAATCGTAGGTTTGTACGGTAATCGAACTATCTACATCATGTACTCTATCCAGCATTTCTTCTGGTATGCTACTTTTGGATATTTCTCCATTCTTGGAAAACACAACCAGATGCTCCACGGTATTTTTTAGTTCCCTGATATTTCCTGGCCAATCATAATCCATAAGTATGTGAAATACCTCTGCATCAATCTTGGGAAGGGATAGATTGTTTTCTTTGCAAAATTCATTCATAAAGGCTCTTATAAATATTGGTATGTCTTCCTTCCTGTGTTTCAAGCTTGGCAATTGAATGTTTACAACATTCAACCTATAGAACAGATCCTCTCTGCAGGTTCCCTCTGCAACCATTTTCTTTAAATCCCTGTGAGTTGCAGATATTATTCTTATATCTATATCTATGGGATCTTCTCCACCGACCCTGACCACTTGTCTGTCTTGAATAACCCTTAACAATTTCGCCTGCATATACAGTGGCATATCGCCAATCTCATCCAAAAACAAGGTCCCCTTATCCGCTAATTCAAGTTTTCCTATCTTTCCCTTGCTTAAGGCACCTGTAAATGCTCCCCCTTCATAACCAAACATTTCACTTTCAAAAAGGCTCTCTGGTATTGCACTACAATTTATGGCTACAAAAGGTCCCTTCCTGCCACTCGCCTGATGAATGGCTCTTGCAAAAACCTCTTTCCCAGTTCCACTTTCTCCTCCTATTAGGACACTGCTATTTGTTAGAGCTACTTTTTTGGCTTTATCAATTCTCTTTTTTATGATTTCACTTTTACCAATGACCTTATGAAACGAATGCTGGCCCTCATTTATCTTGTTGACTTCCAGCTGAAGAAAGCTAAGCTTTTCCTTTGTTGATTGCAGTTCAACAGAAAGATTGGCAGTCTCCGTAATATCTCTATCCGTAGATACGGCACCCACAAGCTCATCATCAACAAATATTGGCACGGCACTTATAATGACATAACTACCCTTTCTAGGACTGTGATAGACATTTTCTATTGGTTGTTTTTCCTCCAGTGCTGTCAGCAGCAAAGCAGTGGGAAAAAAGTCCTCCAACTTATTACCCACTATCTCTTCAGATTTTACCCCATATAGCTTTGTAGCCTGTTTTGACCATAATAGAACCATCCCGTCCTTGTCAATGACACATACACCTTCATGGATGTTATTCAGGACACTTTCCAAGGTTTCATACATTTTATCAATTTTAGAATATACTTTATTCAATATATCGTTTATTCTAACTATCCCTACAATTTCATTTTCTTTTTTTACCGGTAATCGTCCAATTCTTTTTTTTCTCATGATGTTTCTTGCTTCGATTGCCTTTTCATCTGCACCTATATCCACTACATCTTGTGTTCCAATTATATTTACCGATTTTTCCAGGTCATTTTCCAACTCTATGCTTTTTATAATATCCTTGAAGGTAAGCACAGCCATTATTTTTTCTTCATCGCCATACACAACTGTATCTTCTACACCTTGATCCAACATCTTTTTTATAGCCTCTCGTCTAGAGGACTTATAGTGTACTTTCACGATATTGGTACTCATAATATCCACAACATTATATTTGTCCAGCTTATCCAAAAACATAAATCCACTCCTTATATAAATAGATTTTGTTAATAAATTATCTATCTATTTAAATTATAAACAATGTTTTGGATTTTTACAAAGAAAACTTTCAATATGTTCTCAGATGTTCACCCAATTTTATGATCCTTGCCAGTCTTTCACCTGTATCCTTCAGAAGCATCTCGGAATTTTGCATTGCCTCCTTTAATCCAAGAGGTCTATCTACAATTGGAAGTATCAAATCTATTCCAAGGGAGTAAAGATCCTCAACTCCTTCACCGACTCCTCCTGCAATTGCAACAACAGGCTTCTTCTGTTTCTTTGCACGTTTTGAAACTCCCACGGGAACCTTTCCCTTGAGGGACTGACCATCAATTCTCCCCTCGCCTGTTACAACAAGATCAACATCCTCCAAGCGGTCGTCAAAATGAAGCATATCCAAAACCATCTCGATCCCAGGCTTAAGCTCTGCACCACAGAAGGCCATAAGTCCCGCACCAAGTCCTCCTGCTGCTCCGGAACCTGGTATGTTTGAAATATCCATTTTCATATTTCTCTTGATCACTTCTGAATAATGCATAAGGTTTTTATCCAGAAGCTCGACCATCTCCATGTCAGCTCCCTTTTGGGGACCATATACATGCGAAGCGCCATCCCTACCATAAAGGGGATTGTCAACATCACACATAACAATGATTTCAGCATCCCGAAGAAGTGGACTTTGACCTGATGCATCTATCCGCTCCAGCATACCAAGAGCTCCCCCTCCATCAGGAATCTCATTTCCTTGCTCATCAAGAAATCTATATCCAAGGGCTTTTGCCATTCCAACTCCACCGTCATTTGTTGCTGAGCCTCCAATTCCTATGTAGATCTTCTTATATCCTTTTGTCAAGGCTGATAGAATCAGTTCACCGGTTCCAAATGTAGTTGCTGTTAAAGGATTTCTTTCACCTTCCTTGACCAAAACAAGTCCAGAAGCTTCGGCCATTTCCAGAACAGCAATCTCCTTCTGAATTATTCCATATCTGGCTTCCACGAAATCCCCCAAAGGCCCTGTAACTTTCTCGTAGACATAGCTGCCACCAGTACCCTCAACAAGAGTCTCGACGGTTCCCTCACCGCCATCAGCCATGGGTAGCTTAATAAACTCAGTATCAGGATATATTTTAACAAAACCTTTTTCGATGTTTTCTGCAACCGTCAATGTACCTGCTGACCCCTTAAAAGAATCGGATGCTATTAGTATCTTCATTTTTCCGCCTCCTGACTTTTGTTAATATCTCTGTTTTTGTGAAATTTACCTGCCAAGACATTGAAATATCCGCTTACTCCTAAAAGAGCAATGGATATAAGTACAATACCAGATATAATTCTTAGATTAAGTGGCTCCGACAGGAAGAAGTAACCCATCATTGCAGCCATTACCATTCTGCTGGATGACAGCATTGACCCGGTTGCAGAACCAACGTATTTAAAGCCTTCAGTTGTAAAGACCTGCCCAAGAAATCCAGTTCCCGCGGCAAGAAGTACTATCCCCGCTGAATCAAGGGACAATAGTCCAATATCTTCGACAACAAACGGGAAATTCAAAAATGTTCCAATAAACATTAGGTAAAACAATATGATTATGCTGGATTCTGTTTTTCTTGCCTCAGTTAGGTATAGAATTGATGTTCCCGCAAAAAAAGCAGAAGTAAAAGCAATCAGATCTCCAATGTTGATGCTTTTTAGATGAGGATCCGATACGATATAAGAACCCACCAAAATCAAAAATAGATAAATAAATGCAGATGGTTTCAGCTTCTCTCCCGTTACAAATCTAGCCAGTAGAAATACAAAAACCGGATATGTAAGATGAATCATATTTGCATTTGTGATTGTTGTGTAGTTAAGTGATGCAGTCAAAAGAATCAAGGCAGATGCATTTAGTGCAGAACGAATAAATACCGGTTTTTTCATTACAGGTTTAAATGAAATTCCCTTAAAGAACATAAATGCTCCCAAGCCTGTTGCTCCAAGAAAATATCTGACAAAGGAGGTAACCACAGCATCCATTTCAGTGTAGTTGGATACCAGCTTTCCAAAAAAAGTACTCAAGGTAAAAAACAAAGATGACAAAAGCATCAGAAATACGCCCATTACAACCCTTCTCTCCAGTTTGATGCTTAAATTATAACATATTCTCTCCATATTAGGAAAAGCCCCGGGAAAAATCCCGGGACCAACTTAGCTTAAAATATTCTTATACATTTCTCTTTCAATACCAATATATTTTTCAACTTCTGAATGGAGCTTCTCCATTTTTTTATATGTGCTGTCATAAGTCGGACAGCCACTTTCAGGCATTGTGTAGTTGTTTGTGGCTTTCTTAAGCTTCCTAAACTCTGAAAGGAGTATTTCATTGTCTTTTTCAACCTCTTCAATAAGGAGTTTAATTTGACCTAAAAGCTCCTCTGATTGATTCTTTTCATAATCCCAGGCCATTGGTAGAAGAACCATCTGCTTCTTGACAAGAGCCAGTTCAAGTTCATTCTGTACCCTCCCGTATTGTCTGTGAACAGCAATCAGCTCATCCTTGCAATCTTCGTAATGCACCTTCAGAATCTTATATGCAAGACTCTTGATTACCGGTACTTCCTGCTTGATAAATCCGTGATGATTATCTGCTATGTCTTTAATTGTTTCCTTGATATCCATAAGTTCCCTCCCGTTCCTGCTTCTCTTTTGTTTAATACCCCAAGACATGTTCTTATCTCAGATTTTATCGTAAAAAAACGTCCACTCCCTCCATCCGGCTTCGCTCATCTTCCTTGGACAAATCTTCCTGCTTACATCAAAGTGTCTCGTTACTCTCTCCTTCGGTATCCCATGCCTTTCCATAAGAAGTCTGATCAGCAGGGTCCCCTTTTTCTTTGTCTCCTCCCAATCTCCATCCACGTTTATGCATAGCTCAACTCCAATGGAATTGCTGTTTGTGATTCCATGTCTTCCCCTGCCATCTCCACAGTGCCAGGCTGCAAGGGAATCCGGGACAATTTGAAGAATCTCCACGCTGTCTACAAAATAATGGGCCGATGCATTTCTTCCTGGCTTGTTGAAGTAATTGAAATGTGCGTCAGCATCTGCTCCTCTTCGCGGATTTCCAGTATCGTGAACTACAATATATTCCACACTTTTGCCCATCCTGTCAGCGTAGTTGCAACCTATGTGTTTTATTTTATACATCACTTGCCTCCATTTCTCTTCTAATTCGCTCCAAAGCCCTCCGCTTTGTATTTATAACCGTTCTGTAAGTAATTCCATTGCGTTTTGCAATATCTCCAATCGACAGGTTTTCCATATAGTAGCCTTCCACAACCTGCCTTTCCCTGCCTGGAAGATTCCACACCATATTCAGCACTGTTGATTGTTCCTCTCTTTTTACATAATCCTCCTCTGTTAGAAAGTCATCCTTTAGAAGTTCAATATACTCTTCACCTTCTTCACCAACAGGCACATTCAAAGAGAGTTCCTTCCTTATTCTGTTCTTGCCAAGATAAAGATATTTCAGTCTTGATTTTATGTATCCAAGAAAAGGTACGCTGTAGTCTTCCCTGTATTCTTCCATTGACTGTAAAATCATCAGCCTTCCCTCCTGTAGAAGATCATCCATCTCATCCTTTCTGTTATAGTATTTTCTGATTGAGGATATTATCAAGGGTTGAAGTCTCATTAAGAGCTCCTCCAAAAATTCTTCTCTTCCTGATAATGCATCAAGATATATTTCCTGTATTGTCCTTTCCAAGTTTTTCTCCTTCCAAGACGCCTTTTTGTATTCCCGGGTGACATAAGAATACCAGGAATGGAAAAAGAATAAAAAAATAGAGTAGCTGCTCTTTACACAGCTACTCGTATCCGTTTTCGATTTTCATAAGAATTGCATCTATCTTCATATAGAGTCTAGCAATGTCAGATTTCATTGCTGGGCCGTCCTGACTTGCGTAGTATTCAATGGCCTCTCCAACCAGCTCGGTCCTTTTCTTGCTCATCAGTTCCCTTACAAGTTTTCCCTGTCTCAATTGTTTTTTTGCCGTATCCAATTTGCAGAGACAAGGATGCTCGACATTATTATCCATTCGTACATATGTGACTCCTTCTCTGGAGAATATTTTTCTGATTCCATTTAGTTTGAAATATCCCATCGCTCCATCATCCTTCCCAATTGGCTCCCTTACCTTCAATTGGATGTAAATCCTATCAGGATTGATTGGTATTGGAAGATTGCTCCTTGCTGATATTAGCCTTCCGTAGTGATTGTTGGATGCCTTAAGGTCAAAGTGATGGTGTGAGCAAAGCTTTCTTAAAAAAGTTCTCAGTGTACAATTTATAACCATCACCTCTTCTTTTAGATGAACTTTGGTACAATTACCCGATTCTCCTTCGTAGGAAGGAATCATAACAAGAATATCCTGTTCAATCAATTCCTTCATATAGTATACCTCCCGAACAGCCCTTTGGCATGAGCCTTGTATTTCGATACCCTGGTTTTAATGAACTAAGAAAAATATACCAGAACATGTGTTCGTTGTCAAGAAACAAAAAACCTCCCACCACCAGGCAGCAGGCCATTTTAAAGGTTATTTGGAAATCTGGATAATCGAGTGTAGCATAAGCTCCATTCCATTGCCAAGGTCCTCATACTCTGTCCATTCTTCAGGTCTGTGACTTACTCCGCCTACACTTGGAACAAAGACAATATTTGATGGAGCTAAAGCTGCCATGACCATTGCATCATGAGCCGCTCCCGAATTCATAATATGGTACTCCAAACCAAGCTCGGATGCCTTTTCCTTAAGAAGCTCGGCATTTTCATCACTCATTTTAACAGGCGGAATATCTACTCCTCTTCGAACGTCAATTTCAACCGGATCTGAATATTTGATTTTCTCCAGTTCCTCGTTGATCATTTCGCTCATCCTGTTGATAACTTCTGATTCCGTAGCCCTAATATCCACAGAAAGCTTGACCAACTGGGGTATAACATTGGATGCGTTTGGATAAATGCTCATCTCACCTACTGTTGCAACTGCATCTTTGCCTGCTTCTCTTGCAATTTCATTAACTGCTACAATAAATTTTGATGCTGATACAAGAGCATCCTTTCTTCCAAGCATGGGAGTTGTCCCAGCATGACCCGAAAGTCCCTTGAACCTTACTTCATACCTGTCAAGACCCACTACTGAGTCCACAATTCCTACATCCTTGCCTGATTCCTCAAGCACTGGTCCCTGCTCAATGTGAAGTTCAAAGAATGATTTTATGGAACCCTTTTCCCTTTTTGCAGATTCCAAGTCAACTTTTATTCCACATTCCTGCATGGCTTCTCTTAGAGGCTTTCCATTGATGTCCTTTGTACTATCCAGCTCATCTTCCTTAAGCAATCCAGCCATTGCTCTAGTATTTGACATGGCATTACCGAATCTGGCTCCCTCTTCATCATTGAATGCTGCAATTTCGATTGGATATCTGTGAGAGATATTATTTTCCTTTAAAACCCTTGCAATCTCTATTCCTGCAATTACGCCTGCCACTCCGTCAAAGGGGCCTCCGCCGATTCCCGTATCATAGTGGGAACCTATCATAACAGTGGGCAAATCAGGGTCTGTTCCCTCTCTTCTTCCAAAGAGACTGCCGTAACCATCCTGGTAAACATGGAGGCCCGCCGCCTCCATCTGTGCCATTAGATACCCCTTGGCCTGAATATCCTCCTTTGAAAACGCAAGCCTGGTGACTCCTCTTCCTGGGGTACTGCTAAACGATGCCAGGTTATTGATATCCCTCTTGACTCTTTCCATGTTTATCTTCATTCAAATCCACCTTTCCAGTTAGATTAATCGCCTAAAAACTTGCTTCTTTCCTCCATTGGGACCAGGCTTCCTCCTGTTGACCACACCAGTTGAACTGGTTCCTTGTCAATATATCTATCCCTTGTTAAAAACAGTCCGTTAAAACCTGCTGCTGCTGATGGTTCAATAAAAATGTCTTCAGTCTCATAGAGAGCCTTCAAGTATCTGAACAGTTTGTTATCCTCGATTGTAAACGAGCCTGTCAGTAGCATGTCCATAACCTTGCCCACAAATGATGATGGTCTTCCAACGGCCAGGCCATCTGCCTCTGTTTTATTGTCAAGACCGATATCCTCCACAGATATCTGGTCGTGCTTTCCTGTTGCAAGTCCAAGAAGCATGCATGGTGAATGGGTCGGCTCTGCAAAGTAACACTCCACAAGGTCGCCGTAGCTTAGCTTAAGTCCATAGGCAACTCCACCAGGTCCTCCTCCTACTCCACATGGCAGGTAAACCACAAGAGGATGCTTTTCATCCACAATTACACCCATTTCTTCAAGCTGGGATTTCATTCTCATTCCCCCAACAGCATAGCCGAGAAACAGATCCCTTGAGTTTTCATCATCTACAAAATGGCTCATTGGGTCGTTGTCAGAGTCTTTCCTACCTTCCTCAACTGCCTTTGAATAGTCGTCAGGGTATTCTATCACAGTCACCCCTTTGGATCTAAGCATATCCTTTTTCCACTTCTTTGCATCCGAGGACATGTGAACCGTTACCTTAAATCCCAGCTTTGCACTCATTATTCCGATGCTTAAACCTAGATTTCCAGTGCTTCCAACCTGGATCCTGTACTTGCTGAAAAAGTCTATAAAATCCTTTTCAGCCAGTTTTCTGTAATCATGGTCATAGTACAACATACCATTTTCAACAGCAAGTGTTTCAGCATGCTTTAGTACCTCATAGATTCCACCCCTTGCCTTTATTGAACCTGCAATCGAGAGAAGGTCATCTCTTTTTAAGTACAATTCCCCTGGAATTGCCTGACCGATGTCCCTTTCAATCCAGCTCATCATTTCCGGTATGTGTGAAACAGGTGATTCTATAATTCCATCCTTTGATTCAGGAAATACCTTCGCAAGATATGGTGCGAAACGATGAAGTCTCTTTTCCGCCTCCATTACTTCATCTGATGTAATTGGCAGTTGGTTCTCTATTTCATTAAATTTTCTGTATCCGGGGTTGGTCCAGTAAACCTCCCGCATGGATTTGAGGTCATTAATAATATCCATAATATCCCTCCAATCTTAATAATCTCAGAATATCCTTCTGAGACTATTATATAATAAATTACTATTTTTGTCTTTATTGTTGTAGAGTAACAGCTAAAGTTAAAGAGAGATCCCTCCACTTCGGTAAGTATTGTCTTCCTGAACGAATGTGGAGGATCTTATCTTTGCTATACTTTATAGCTTTAAGACTCTTCGCAGGCTCAGAGTGACAATCATTCTCTCATCCTGAACGAATGTGAAGGATCTTATCCGTAAATGTCTTCTGTTAAATCTCTCCAATCAGGATTAAACTCTCTAATCAACTCATCTTTTTTGAATCTTTTCCATCCTTTAATTTCCTTTTCTCTCTTAATTGCTTCTCTTATATCATCAGTTGAATCATAATAAACAAGCTTATCTACATTATATTTCTTGGTAAATCCGTCTACTAACTTATTCTTGTGCTCAAATATTCTACGTTGTAAATTACCGGTTACTCCAGTGTACAACACCTTATTGTTCCAATTTGCAAGGATATATACATAATACAAGGTACCACCTCTGTACTTTTTTTATCGCATCAAAGATGCATAGACTCTTCGCAGGCTCAGAGTGAAAATCATTCTGTTATCCTGAACGAATGTGAAGGATCTTACTCTTTACTGAATTCATTTATTCAATTCGATTATTCTTGTCTCAAATAATTTAAGAAGCATAGACTCTTCGCAGGCTCAGAGTGACAATCATTCTGTCATAAGTGCCCGGCAATAGAACTATCCAAAATCTTTGATTTTGAGATATTTCATTGATAGGGTACCTGAACGAATGTGAAGGATCTTGTCTTTTAATTGTGATTTGCATGTGCCCAGCAATAGAATTCATAAAATCAATGATTTTTAATGAATTCATTGACAGGGTATGAATTGAGATTTGTGGATTAGACACTGTTTCTCAAATTAACCGGTCTTTCCCCTCTTGCAATCCTTCCGACATCCCTTGCCGTAATCCTCAGCTGCTGCTCCTGAGCCTCGTCTGAGAAGTATGCGCTGTGAGGTGTTACTATTACATTGGAAAGCCCCATCAAGCCCTTCTCAGCCTCTGTAGGGGGCTCATTAAGGAGAACATCCAGACCTGCCGCCATGATCTTGCCATTCTTCAGCATTTCATACATCGCAGCCTGGTCAATCACCCCACCCCTTGAAGTATTTACAATTACCAGGCTGTCCTTTGTCTTTTCAAAAGCATCTCTGGAAAAAATTCCTTTTGTATCCTCTGTAAGCGGCGAGTGCATTGTAATATAATCAGATTCCACAAGAAGAGTATCGAAATCGACCTTCTGGACCCCGTACTCTTTCATAATCTCTTCATCGACGTATGGGTCATAGGAAATCATCCTGACTCCAAAGCCTTTAAGCTTTTCGGCAACTCCCCTTGCAATTGAACCAAATGCAAAAATACCCACAGTTGAATCAGCAAATCTCTTTACATTTCCGATTCCCTTTACGCTCCAGACGTTTTCCTTCACATTTTCAGTTACATGATACAATCTTCTTCCACAGGCAAGAAGCAGCATAACCGCATGGGCAGACACCTCATCCACGCAGTAATCCTTTGCATTTGTTACTATTACTCCATTCCTGGTTGCAGCTTCAATATCAGCAGCGTCAAAGCCGGTGCTTGCAGCACAAAATGCTGTAAGGTTAAGCTCCTTGTAAAGCTCGTCATCCATTCTTTGATCCCAGGTTACCAGAATATCAGCATCCTTTAACTTTTCCAAAGCCTCATCTCTTGAAAGAACCGGCTTTCCAAGGAATGAAAACTCCTCCACACCTTCTTCCCTAATATATTGTTCAAGATTCTCGACCTCTTCATCATTCATTCCAGGTACACCAACAAGAACAACCTTTTTCAAATGAATTCCTCCTTATCTGAAAATATCCATTTCTTCAATTCTATCAAAAGCCTCGGCCATCTTCTCGACTCCAAGGGTGACTGCAATCCTCAAGTACCCCTCTCCTCCAGGTCCGAATGCGCTTCCTGGAACAACTGCGACGTGTGCTTCCTTTATAAGTTTTTCTGTTATCTGGGCTGAAGTAAGTCCCGTTTCCTTGATATTGGGAAAAAGGTAAAATGTTCCCTTTGGTTCCATCACATGGACTCCCTTAAGCTTGTTTAGTCTTTCATATGCATAATAACTTCTCTTTTTAAATTCCTGAAGAAGCCCAGGCTGAATTTCCTTCCTTAGTCTCAAGGCATGGATAGCTGCCCTTTGAGAAATTGAAGGAGCAGAATACACATTATTTTCATTTATTGACTTTATTACTCCAATAAACTCTGGCTTGGCAATGATATATCCAATTCTCCATCCAGTCATGGCATAATCCTTTGAAAAGCTTCCGAGTGTGATGGTTCTTTCTGCCAGTCCTTGAAGTGTTGCTGTTGGAATAAAAGGCATTTCGTAGCTGTAAAGTGTGTAGATATCATCGGCAATTACGAGAATATCGTGCTTCCCTGCCATCTCTCCAATCTTCTCCAGGGTTTCCCTGCTTAAACAGCTTCCAATTGGATTGTTTGGTGTATTTATTATTACAGCCTTCGTTTTCTTGGTAATCAACTGTTCCAACTTCTCCACATTAAGTTGATAATCCTCATCTTCTTCTAGAGGAAGATACACTGACACTCCACCCGCAAGTTTAACCTGATCAGAATATGGCGGAAAATAGGGCGAAGGTATAATCACCTCATCCCCTTCATCAAGAATAGCCTCCAGAACAAGCCACATTCCCTGACAAGCACTTGTGGTTACCATAATCTCATCAAGCCCAACCTTATGATTGTATTCGTCCTTGTAATACTTTGCAATTTCCTCTCTTAGTTCCTTTAAACCAACTGATTCCGTATATCTTGTGTATCCAGCCTTGGCATCCTCAAATGCCCCCTGAATTATTCTTTCATCTGTTATAATATCAGGATCACCGATGGTAAAGTTTATAAGGTCATCCATGGATGCAGCCAAATCAGCACTTGCAGCCAGCTGACTCTCATCCGCATCCCAGTATCTTTTTGCTATATGAGAATTTTTCATCACTTTTTCCTCCATCCAAACTGAAATCTACGCTCTGGTTACAAAAACTACCCCAAAGAATGTTCCTAACCCAAGAACAGCTCCAAGAACCACCATTACAATGCTTGCAAGGAGTGTCTCTCCAAGGTAATAGGTTACACTGGACATTGTTATCACTAGAACCGATGCCATCATCACACCGGCAAGTATTACCTTCAGGGATCTAAGTGTAAGATCCTTCCACTGGAGGAAATCCATCCGCTTATCGAGGTCATACACTCCATAGATGGCTACAATTATCACAGAAAGACTGCTCCCAAGAGCAATTCCTCCCGGTCCCATAAGCAATACCAACACTATATTGAGTATAAGATTTAAAACAAGTGCAAATGCTGCAATAAATATTGGCATAGTTGTATTTTCATTGGCATAATAAAGTCTTGTTACAAGTAGCATCAGGCTCATTCCAATTATTCCTATGGAATAGTAAACAAGTAAAAGTGCTGTTGCTTCCGTAGCCTGGGTGGTAAATTCACCTCTTTGATAAAACATCCTAACAATTGGCTCTGCCATAACAAGAAGCATTACGGTGGCTGGTACAACCACCATTGTAATAAGCCTAAGTGAGTACCTTAAGGACTGATCCACTTCCTCCTTGTCTATTCTGTGATCCTTCTCTGAAATCACAGGAAAAATCGCTGTAACAAGAGCCATAACAACAACTCCTACAAACAGGTCGATTATATCTTTTGCATAGGTTAACTCTGCAATTGTACCTTCAGCAAGAAATGATCCGACGGCGTTGTCAACAGCCTGATTAAGCTGGTTTATACCAAGACCGATTACTATTGGGAACAAAAATCTGTTAAGTCTTATAATGTTCCTATCCTTGGTCATAAGAATTGGCTTATACCTGTAACCCTGTTTTTTAAAAACCGGCTTTGCAAGCATGTATGCCTGAGCACCAACTGCAATAATTCCTGTTATCATAAGGCCTTCGAGTCCAAAGAACCTGCTCAAAAGTGTTAGATATACAATATATATAAGTGCATTTGCAACTCCGCCCTTGGCTCCTGCCCTGAACAGGTGCTGGCTTTGGAGATATCCACCAAAAATGGCTCTATACACATGAGCCATTACAATGGGTGCACCGTACATGAAAAGTCTCACCGACTGGTTATAACCTTCAGGTCCAAATCCAGGACCGAATAACCTTACTATTGCAGGTGCCAGAATGAAATTCAGAATCATTAGGACTAGTCCAAGGATTGTCCAGTAGGAAATAAGGTTGTGTGTAAACTCAAATCTGCCCTTTTTCCCATCCCTCCGGTCTATCTGATGATAGATCGGAATAAGTGAAACTATCAATGAATCTGCCACTATACCAATTAGAAATACTGATGCAGAAAAGGCCACAAGGTATGTGTCAGTTCTGAATGTAGCTCCTATAAAAAAGGCCAGTAGAACTCCCTTAAGGAAGTTCAACAGCCTTGCAAGCAACCCAAAAGTCAATATATCCTGTGTTTGTTTTCTAATTGTCTGAAAGGACATCATGCTAACTTCCCCTTTAGTCTAAATTACAGGACTTCCCAGGAAGTCTATGCATTCCTGGGAAGAAACAGTGTCCCTTTTTTCTCTCCTGCTGATATCTGTGTTATTATATCCTTGGTTTTTCCGTGTGCCACTATCATAGGTATCCCGTAGGCGTTAACCATCTTTGCAGCTTTAAGCTTTGTCTTGATTCCACCTGTTCCAAAGGAGCTTGTCTCCCCAATTGAGATTTCATCCTCAAGCTTGTCAACATCCTCCACAACATCTATCAGGCATGCATCTTCGTTCTCAGAAGGATTACAGTTGTATATTCCTTCAATATCACTTAATATAGTCAGAAGTTCTCCTCCCCAAACTACTGTTGTGTAGGCAGCCAGCATGTCGTTGTCACCAATTTTTATTTCATCCACGCTTATGGTGTCGTTTTCATTAACTATTGGTACAACTCCCTCATCGATAAGGGTAAACAGTGTATTTCTGATATTCAAGGTTCTTTCGCTGTGATCAAAATCCTCCTTGGTGAGGAGAATCTGCCCAACGTGTATTCCATGCTTGTTGAAAATCCTTCTGTATGAATCCATCAGCTCCACCTGTCCGATTGAACAGAGTGCCTGCTTGTAATGGATATCCTGTTGCCTTGACCATTTGCCAAGTGTCGCAACTCCCGCAATCCGGGCACCAGATGATACTATTATTATCTTTTTGCCCTGTTCCATCAAGGTTTTGACCTGAAGAATAAAATTCTCAAGAAAATCCTTGTCGATGGTTCCGTCCTTACTTGTAAGGGTGCTTGACCCCACCTTTATCACAATTTTATTTGCATTTCTTATTATTCTATCGTCCATAATATTCCTACTTTCTGGTTTGTCCCTGACCCATAACAAGGTATTTGTTTGTTACAAGCTGTTCAAGTCCAACGGGCCCCCGTGCATGGGTCTTCTGGGTACTTATTCCCATTTCAGCTCCAAAGCCAAACTCACCGCCATCTGTAAATCTTGTTGATGCATTTACATAAACCGTGGATGCATCCACTTCCCGCTGGAACTTAAGGGCGTTGCCCAGAGTTTCAGTTATTATGGACTCTGAGTGTTTCGTACCATATTTATTTATATGGTCTATTGCCTCATCCACATCCTCCACAACTTTTATTGCAAGAATGAAATCAAGGAATTCAGTTGCCCAGTCCTCTTCAGTTGCAGATTTTGCAGGGATCACTTCCCTTGTTTCCTCATCGGCCCTCAGTTCAACCTTGTCCTTTAGTGCTTCATAGGCCATTGGTAGAAACTCCTTTGCAACCTTCCTGTTCACAAGAAGAGTTTCACATGCATTGCATACACCGACCCTCTGGGTCTTGGCATTTACCACAATCTTTACTCCGTCATGGAGATTAGCTGTATCATCTATATATACATGACAGTTTCCCTCACCGGTCTGAAGTGTAGGTACCGTGGCATTCTTAACTACAAAATCTATCAATGCTCCACTTCCCCTTGGTATAACCAGGTCCAAAAAGTCGTTGCTCTTTAGCATTTCCAGCACCAGATCCCTGTCAGTATCGTTTATAAATTCAACAACGCCCTCAGGAATTTCAGTCTTTTGCAAGCCTTCCTTTATAGCCTTTACCAGAGCGACATTTGAATGGATGGCCGTCGAGCTTCCCCTTAGAAGAATTGCATTACCTGATTTCAGAGCAAGCCCAAATGCGTCAACTGTAACGTTTGGCCTGGACTCGTAAACTATTCCTATTACTCCCAGAGGCACTGTCATTTTTGATATTGTAAGTCCGTTTTCCAGGGTCCATACCCTGTCGGATTTCCATATTGGATCGGGAAGCTTGATCACCGTATAAAGACTTTCAATGATTCCATCAATCCTTCCATGGTCCAGCATAAGCCTGTCTACGAGGCCTTCCTTCATTCCTGACAATCTTGCATTTTCAACATCCAAGGAATTGGCCTTAAGGATAAATTCCCTGCTCTGGTCTATTGAATGTGCAACTTCCTTAAGAGCAATGTTCTTCTCATGGGTTGAAGCAACGGCAAGTTTTTTTTCAGATTCCTTTAAGATGTTGCCCTTTTCAGCTAAACTGATCATTTCTTCCCCTCCTTTATTGCAAAAATAATTAACCTTAATTATATCAGAAAATTGAAATAAAGAAAACTAGTTGAATCTAGAGTAAGAATCGATTTTCTTATACATAGATTTTACCATACTGTCCCTTTCTGTTAAAGCGCTAAATCAGCTCGTAAAAATACCGCAGGAAATCCTGCGGCAATCACTAATCATTATTTACATATCCCTGAAACCTTCAACCACAAAATCATATGGTGGCTCTCCCAGCTCTTCCTTGCTTATTTCAATGGTAATTGTCTTGTATGTTATTACCTGAGCTAGGATTGTATCTGGATCTGGTGGTGTTATCTTAAAGTGGACCTTGTAGTACCCATCTTCTCTTAGAATGTTCTCGACGGATATTGTATATCCAGGTGTTGGAAACTCCTTGGTTATAACCAAATTCACAACATTGTCAGATACTCGTGTTACAACCTCCTCTTGGTTGGTGTAGTTCTGGGTGACTCCAAGGGTCCTGAACTCAATTTCCTTATAACCTCTAATGGCAGACTGGGTCCTCTGAAGTACAATTATAGCTTCAGCCTGTGTCAGATTCCTACCCGGATTGAAAACACTGTTGCTCTCACCCTTTACAATGCCTTCCCTGTGAAGCAGCTTCAGGGAATTAATTGCTTCGTTATCCATTGATGATATATCCATAAATGGAAGACTATGACCTTCTGCTGAATCTAGACCAATTTCCATCAGCCTATTTCCTATAATTCTCACCATTGCTTTTCTTGTAAGTGCTCCTGGAGTTTCAATTCCTAAAACAGTATAACCCTCTTCCTTGCACAATGATGCCAAAGAAAGAGTAAAACTCTCCCTTAAAATTTCGCTATCAGGCTGGAAGTTTTGAAAATCATCCCTGGCAAGATATGGAAAGTAATGGCTCGCAAAAGTTTTGTCTATTGTATTCTCAGCCCAATGACCGTCTAGTTTATCTTGTATATCACCAAATACAGTTGAACCTGATGCTATAATCAGGACAAGTGCCATAAGTATGGATAATGTCTTTTTATTCATAAGTAATACTCCCCCTCCCATATAATTCTTATACCCATTAGAAAGAGGGAGTATAGTTACATTTAGGTTACATCGAATTTTTTTCTATCCCAACAGACTTTTTATCGTATTACATGTCATATTGGTCACATTCTCGAAGGTATATTTCATATGAACCCTTTCAGTGAACTTGTGGCCGTCCTTGCCATAGGTTCCAATATTTACAACAGGCACATTGATATCCATTACATCCTCAATTGGGTGGTTGTACTTTGTTCCCCAGGAGGGCATGTTCTTTTCAAGAGCAACCAGCTCGTCTGGATCATCTGATAATGCCATAAAGCTTGAGTCAGAAATATATGGATAGAACATCTTTATAACAATTGGTTTTTCAGAATGCCCTTGTACAAGGTCGATTGAACCCTTTACAGAGTCAAGTAGCGACTTTTCATTTGGAGTCTTTCCTGTCATCTCAATTCTTGATGAGAACAGGGATGAGTAGTAAATGACAACAACGGGGGACTTGTCCACGGACCATTTCCAAGCCTCTTGAATAACAGCCACTGAAAAATCTCTTAAGTCCATGGCTGGATATTTTTCATTTAGAACAGCAGCAAAGTTTCTAATATTTAGCTTGAACTTTTCCCCATGTATGGTTACAAGTTCGTTGTAGAACTCTTCCCAGGTGTATACTCTCTTTTTATATGGAAGCGGCATATAAGTATGATTTCCCATTTCACAATATTTCTTGTAGGAATCATCCATTCGCTCGAGCACTTCATCAAATGCCTCTTCAGCTTTTTCCTTCATCTTCACTATTACATCCCTTGGACTCATGCTGTGTGTAAAGAAGTTGTAGTAGCTGTATGCTGCAAGGGGAGTCTGTACAGTGTAGCCAACCTTTGTGTCTGTCTGCTTGAGACTTGTCGGTGGTACGGTTACCTCTCCCTGTGCTTCATCACAAAGCTCAGGATTAAGGTCAATTTTTCTTGTAATTTCTGCAACAAGCGTGTTTGGATTAAATCCTCCAAATGAATCCCCAACATGGGTTTCCTTACCAGTTACATAAAAGGAAGGTAGCAACTTGCCGATTGTACCGAAGTATACGTATCTGTTTTCATCCTTCTTGTGATAGGGTGTTGAGTAATCGGCATTTATTGCAGCCACATATTGGAGATTGTGCTCCTTCTTCCACTGCTTAAGAATCTTTAAAGCCGATATTATTCCGTGTGAATTGTCCTCTTCATCACACTCTGCTATTGCTATAAGATTACCGTCAAGTTCCTCTGGATTCTCGGAAAAGTATTTTATCAGATACATATGACCAGCCACTCCAGCCTTCATATCGAGAGAACCTCGGCCAAACATATACTCACCTGATTCTATGTCTTCAAGAACCTCTTTGGAGACATTCATCCCTCTAAGAACTTCCGGAAGCTTGTCAGGATTAAACGCAGCTTCCCTGTTTGTACCAAAGTCATCCACACCGACGGTATCAATATGACCCATAAGTATCACTGTTTTGTTTGATTCACCCTTTGTACCCTTGACCAGTGCAATGGCATTGTGCCTTGTTATCTCGTCATTGATAGTCTGCTGAAATACAACCTGGTCAGGCTTCTTCCTGAAGTAGTCCAGTTTCATGTAGTAGTCGTAAATCCATTTTGCCACGTCGCTTTCACCGCTTGTCTTTACAATGCTTGGAATCCTGACAAGCTCCTTGGTAATACTCTTCACTTCATCAAAACAATTCAAATACATTAGCAACAACCTCCGTTAACGAATTCTATCTCTATTATGGCATAGCTTATATTGCAAAGCAAGATAGGCTAATGAACACCGTATAATAGACAGTGAAGAATCTTTCGCAATACCCAGTTAGGTTCTAGATCCCTCCACTTCGGTCGGGAAGACAATAAAACCTGTCATGTCGAGCTTGTCGAGACATCTCGCTTTTAGTTCTTGGTTCTAAGTTGTTCGTTGTTTATTGTTAACTAGAAATTCTTAGACCTTAGATATTAATTGTCTTTTCAATTGTTACATTTAGTTTACATAATTGATTTTATGTTCCATCGTGGTATAATAAAGATAATAATTAAATAGCAACCCACTATGACAAATACAAAAAGGTCAATCCTTTTGTATACTGTCAAACGTAAAGGCAAACCTACCGAGAGGAAGGGACGCAAAGCTACAGGGCCTGAAAAGGCAGCCAGCTACCGAAAGGAGAGTTTACAATGAAGAGGATAGCTACGAACCTTTCACAGTATTTGTTTTTTATTTGTGCAAATTTTGAATTGAAAGTAGTTTTACAGAATGATAAAATACAAACGGGAGTGTGATAATAATGAGAAAAATTCTTGGCCTTATTCTAGCCATTATAATAGTAATACAACCACTCAAGGCTGAGGCAGCAAGCTTCAGTGATGTGAATACAAATGACTGGTACCACGAAAATATAACCTTGCTTATTAGAGAGGGTGCAATCCAGGGATATCCGGACAGTACCTTCAGACCACAAAACACAATAACTACAGCTGAGTTTATAAAGTCAACAATGTCAATACTTGGCTACAAAGATATCCCTTCAAAGGGAACACACTGGGCAGACGGATACATAAGCAAGGCTATTTCACTTGGAATAGCATGCAAAGAAACATCAGCAAATCCTAATTCACCAATATCAAGATACAACATGGCAAGAATAGTATCAAATGTACTGGACCACCAAAATTACAGACCACAGGCAGATTTGCCACAATACGAGCAGCTCATTAAGGATATCTGGGAAATATCATCTCTGGGTAGTTCGGAAACCAAAAATGCGGTACTTAACTCCTATTCAAGTGGAATCCTTACTGGGTATGTGGATGGTGCATTTAGAGGCAACAGCACCCTTACCAGAAGTGAGGCCGCAACTGTCCTTCTAAGAATCAAGTACGAGCAGTACAGGGCACTTCCCGAGGTTAAGACAACTGTTGACTACAACCAGAGAATTCTTGATCTTGTAAATATCGAAAGAGCAGCAGAAGGCATAAAACCATTGAAATTGCATGCTGAACTGTCGAAGGTAGCCTATGAAAAGTCAAAAGATATGGCAATTTATGATTACTTTTCACATACTTCTCCAAACTACGGGTCTCCATTTGAAATGATGAAAGAGTTTGGAATAAGCTACAGATATGCTGGAGAAAATATTGCAATGGGACAGCCAACACCGGAGATAGTTGTTCAGGCATGGATGGACTCACCAGGTCACCGTAAGAACATTATGAGCACTAATTTCGGAAACCTTGGCGTCGGGGTATACAACGACAATGGAAGAATCTATTGGACACAGATGTTTATAAATTAGTCAAAAAGCTTTTAAAGACCGAGAAGTTTAAATCTCTCGGTCTTTTTATATGCTAAATAAGAATAATTACCTGTGCGCTCTTCCAATTCCCTCTACCTCAGAGCTGGCAGCAAGCTTTTCAATCTCGCTTAAAAGCTCATTTATTGGTTCTCCTTTGTACAGTCTAACTCCAACACTGTACTTGATTCTTATTCCCATGGGGCTGATCTGCTTGTCTATGGCTTTTTTCAACCTCTCTGAAACTATCGCTCCCTTGTTTGGCTGAACATCAGGCAATAGCAATAAAAAGCCTCCGTCTTCATATCTTCCAACAATATCAACAGATCTTACAGATTCGGAAATAGCCTGACTCATCAACTTGACAAGAACATCTGCCGTATCCCTTCCATGCTCTTCAACAAGAGCTTTGAAATCCGATATCCTTATAAGCAAAAGACTTAGATAGGATTGACCTCTTGCAGTCCGAACAGCTTCATACTCAAGCCTTTCATAGAGAGCCCCTCTGTTTAGCAGCCCTGTAAGTCGGTCTCTGGTATTTAACTCCTCCATCTGCTTTCTCAATCTCTTGTTTTCATCCCGTAAATCCTGAATTTCCTTCAACAAGACATCCTTTGACAATTCCATGGCATAACCTCCTCATTTAACCCTTAAGAACATTATACCCATTGCGTTAAAGAGTTACCAGAAAAAAATCCCCTCACTTAAGAGGGGATTGATTGTATTAATCAAAGTCTACTGTCAATTCTTCTATCTCTACTCCATCCAATTCTACACGTACTTCAAAATCGGTTTCATCAGTCTGGAACCATACATGACCGTTTGGAGCAATCTCAAGCTCCATATCATCTGCATCAACATCATCAAAGTCTACAATTACCAACAATTCTTCGGATATGCTTCTGTTAATTAAAAGCTTGCCATAATACATTCCTGAGTCTACTGCTGTTTCGTCCAGGTCGATTTCCCATTCAATTAGCTCTTCTAGAATGTCTCTAATCATATCCTCAGCGTCTTCAACAATTACTAGATAACTCTCATATATATCTTCTTCATCTGAGTCTCTTTCCACTACTTCACCTAGGATATCTACTGCAATTCTTGCTCTTTCCACAAGATTAATATCCTCAATGGTCAAGTCATCCAAATCCTCCGGAAGCTTATCTATAGCTGCTTCTGCCCTATCCAGTGCTCTTTCGAGATCTATCTCATCCCTAATCTCATCAAGATCATCTTCTACATTGGAATAAACCAGAATCTTGCCCATATAAACTCTAACACTTAATGGTTCTATTTTCCACATTGGCATCGGTTGACTGAAATTTCCTTCAGAGTCAATGTTTACTGTCACATTGTTAAGCTTGACCTTAAGCTTTGTGTTGCCCATAAAGTCCTCAAAGTCGTATTTCTTTTCATTGATATCAATCCGACCTTCAATCAATCCAACATTGCCATTTTCCATTGAAAAGATATCGACCTCAACATCATCGACAATTCCAGTCATCACTTCCATCAAATTGCCTATCTTCTCCATCGCCTTCATTCTACCAGGATTCATCTTCTCTTTGGCAATCGCATTTGGGCTTACTGCATAAGCAGCTCCACTACCAAGAATTAAAACTCCCGCAAGCAATATCGCCAACCCGCGGCTCCATACTTTCATCTCAAAGACCTCCTTTTTTTATATCATCTTCGCATAATATAGATACCCAATACTATCTTGTGCTACCACAACAAAAGGCCGACTGAAATATAATTGTAATATTCCAGTCGGATTATAAGGAGAAACTATTCAGTTATTATCACGCTTCCATTTTCATTTATTTCAACATTTGCCTGAAGTACCTGCTCTACAAAAGACATTGGCACATAAGTGCTTCCATCTACAAGAACCGGAGCTGACTCAAGCTTAACAAGCATTTTTGCAAAATTATATACATTTCTTCCTATTGTAAGAGTCGACCAGTTAGGTCCCTTTACAACTTCCACTGATTTATCAGTAGCATCCCAAGTCACCTCAAATTCCAAAGCTTCTGCAACCATTCTTAAAGGAATCATCCTAACACCTTCATCAGTTGTTATTACCTCTTCTGTAAGAATTATTGCTGCATTTGGAGTCTCCTCTTCTCTTTCAGGCATCACAATAATCTTGTGTGGAGTTGTCTGTGCAGGATAGCTTTCAAGAACTATTGAATAGAATATTACAAGATCTCTTTCATATAAATCCTCTTCTGTTAATGCATTGCCCTCAAAATCAATAATCTCTGTTTCTTCTGCTATATTCAAAACAAGGGACCCGTCTGCACTTAAAAGATCCTCATTAAAATATTCAACATATGTTGAATGCTCCTCTCCGTCATGAAGAACAACTACATCCGGTCCAAGAAGTGGCGGATAGCTTAAAGCCATAACAGTTGTCTTATGATAGATTACTGAAACATCCATTCCTACTTCGATATCCTCTTTAACTGCAGCATCCATATTCTTTTCACTTAATAGAAGCATATCTTCGTGGATATATGCATATAGGGCGTCAAGTCCTTCCTCCGTATCCCTTTTAACAAGGATTCTAAAATTGTCGTCACCTTCATCAACTTCCTCAACTTCCCCTTCAAACCTTATATATTCAAATTCCTGCTCTTCAACTGGTGCTGATATTGGTTCAACATCTGTTTCATCCATCTCATTTGCAAATCCCATTGTTCCTCCTGTAAGGACCATTACTTGGATTAGTACAAGAGATAAGACTCTTTTCATATTTGTCATTTTGTTCCCTCCTTAGTGATTTTGACAACTTAATTATACCAACGAGAGAATGATAAGAGGTGACAGAAAAATGACAAAGGGATTAAAAAAGGATAACAAAAAAGAGCAGGTTCCCCTGCCCTAATGATCTACTTCGGCATATGAAGATCCATTTGAGGATATGGAATTGAAATTCCTTCCTCATCGAATCTCTTCTTTACTGTCTCCATAACATCAAAGAAAACCGTAAAATAATCCGGTGCATTTACCCATGCTCTTGCAGTGAATACTACAGCGCTGTCGCCGTGTTCGCTCATCCTTACAAACACCTCCGGATCTTTGAGAACAAGTGGGTGTGCAGTTACGATTTCATTAAGAACTCTCTTTACCTTGTCTCCATCCTGCTCATATCCTACACCAAATTTCCAGTCAACTCTCCTTGTTTCCTTTATTGAATAATTGACTATACTAGAGTTTGACAGGTCTCCATTTGGAATATATACCACCTTGTTGTCAGGAGTCTTTAAAGTTGTGTTAAGTATATCGATTGCCTCAACTGTTCCGCCAAAGCCATTTGATTCGATGTAATCCCCAACCTTGATTGGTCTTACTATCAGTAGAAGTACTCCACCTGCAAAGTTTGAAAGCGATCCCTGAAATGCAAGGCCTATAGCAAAACCTGCAGCAGCAAGGACAGCAACAAATGATGAAGTTTCAACTCCAAGAATTCCAACTACACTGATAAGCAACAATACCTTCAGGATTCCACCTATTAGTGACATCATAAAAGGTTTAAGTGTATCATCCATCTTTGACCTTTCAACCTGTTTCCCTACAAACTCTGTAATCCTTCTGATCACAACAAGTCCAACCAATAGTACAATTATTGACAATGCTACGTTTTTTACAAATGGTATTACCATTGAGTTTAATATATTTTCCATAAGCATCCCTCCTTAATTTCGTATACCCAAAATTTGAGTAAATTAGCAAAACCTAGCTAAATTAATATCATAAGCTCTTTAACCTAATTGTAATATCTTTAACCCTCTATTTATTGTATAATACAATCATGAGGAATAAAGAACAAGGAGGATTGATTCCATGAAAAAAATATTGTCTTTAGCCCTTGCATTAACAATGCTTCTGGGTTTGGCAGCACCGGTTTCAGCAGCAAGTCCCTACACCAAAGAAGGTGATTTCCTAAAGGACTTGGGTGTGTTAAGAGGTACTCCTAGCGGAGATCTTATGCTTGAACAGAATCTCAAAAGAGAAGAAATGGTAGTACTTATTTCAAGGCTATACGGTGAAGAGGACGAGGCAGAATTTTATGTCGCGAATAATACCTTCCCAGATCTAAGACCTGAGCACGGCTGGGCCATCCCATATATCTTATGGGCAAGGGATGAAGGTTTGATTCAAGGTGACAACACAGGTAGATTTGGTATCACAGAAAGTGTTACAGTTCAGCAGTTTCAGACAGTTCTCTTGAGATCACTTGGATACAACGAAGAAGCAAAGGACTGGCATGGTGTTCCCGCCTTTGCACAGAGTATCGGAATTATGAAAGGTCTTAGCTTTTCAAAAGATGCCACACTTAACAGAGGACAAGTAGCTGCAATGGTTGTAAATGCATTAAGCTTAAACATGAAGGGGAGTTCTACTCCCCTTGCTGCTATGCTTGGACTTAATCCAATAGATATTACTGAAACAACAGTTATAAGAAACGATAGAGTGACCTTCAGTGGACGAGTAAATGATGATGAAATAGACGAACTCCAACTAAACATAAGACCCAAATCAACATCTCAGGGAACTGCAAAGAACTATGATATTCCATTGGATCTTGACGGGGATTTCAGCTTTGATGTGGATGGACTGGTTTTAGGTGAATACGAATACAGATACTATACAGATACAAAGGCAACATCCTATAAGTCATTTAGAATCTCCAGCATACAGTTTGATCTGACGGATGTTTACGCAGACAATCTTAAGGAGATTAAACTCAAATTCAACAAGGCAGTTGATACAACACTTGCATCATCAACCTACAATTATTCAACAAGCGCAGGTACAATCAACAATGTAAGGTTTGAAGACAGTGACAGAACAATCGTCTTGGTACTTAATGGAACAATGACTGATAATAACCAATACACAATCAAGGCTGCAAATATCCTTTCAGAATCAGGAGAAGCCATTGATATAAACGAAGCATTTGGTGCATCTGATGATGACGCACCTAGAGTAACAGGCATTGATGTACTTGGTTACAAGGGAATAAGAATATATTTCTCGGAGCCAATAAGAACAATACCAACTATGAATAACTTCAGCTTCAATCAGACAAACACTCTTGGAAATCCTGTACTAGAGGATAACCACATAACCTTAAGCTACAGTTCAACCAGTACAGTTCTTCAGTCAGGAACATATTCCATTGAGACTTCCGGGCTGGAAGATTATTCAGGAAAGAGAATGAATGTTGATTACAGACAGTTTAAAGTTGACAGGGATAAAGTTGCTCCTGCAGTTGACAGTATAAACGTTACAACAGAAAGAGTTACACTGGTATTCTCAGAGGATATTGATCCTTCCGCAACACAGGGAAGCAATATATTCCAAAGGGAAGGCACCAGTATAAACTATGCAGATGAAATTATAATTGACGGAAACAAGGTAGTGGGATTGTTTGAAAAACAGCCATTTCCTACAAAGGAAATTTCCCTCTATGTCAACACTTTTGCAGACTATTGGGGCAATATGATGGAAATAAAGGAATTCAAACTTACTCCAAAGGATGAAACCAGAGATCCCGAGGTCTTAAGTGCAATAGTATCAGAGGATGGAAAAACAATCAGGGTAACATACAATAAGAATGTAAAAGCTAATGATACCTCATATTACAGTTTGAGAGATTCAAGCGGCAGGAACATATTTATCAGACAGGTAACCGGAGAAGGCAGAGAGTTTACACTCGAACTCTATACAACGCTTCCGGCAGGAGATTTAAGACTGGACATATCAGGAGTAAAGGACTTATCGGGTACGACAATCAAGGATTACAGAACCACTCTTGAAATGAAGGATCTGGAAAGACCAAGACTCCTTAACTACACAGGATATGGCAATATTATCGTAATGGAGTTTGACAAGGAAATGGACAGACAAAGTGCAAGCTACACATCCAACTATGTGATGACATTCGATGGATCAGAGCTTCCACTATCTTCAGGAACAAATATATATCTTGATGATGCAGGAAACACTCTAACCCTTACTCTTCCAGATACTATTTCTGGAAAAGATACAATGGTTGGGATGGAAGATAACCTAACCAAACTTGAAGTTGTTGGCCTTAGAAGCGTTTCTGGAAATCTTACTAACCCACTGCTATTGAGTTTGGAATTTGATGAAAGCTCCACTGGTGAAGCGAATGTTGTAGATTTCTACAGCTCGATTCCTGGAAAGCAGGCAGTTCTTACTGAACCAGAGGTTGTTAAAGTGAAATTCAACATGCCCATCATCGAAGCAGCGGTTACTGACTTTGACTTTGATGGTATAGATGTTTCAAGAGTCATAGCTGATGGAACAAATGTTGTTACTATAATACTTGGCGAATCAGTTACTACCATAGAGGATGGGGATGCTTCAATTGTACGAAGGAATAACATTAGAACATCCATTGACACTGGTGTTGCATACGGTGGCTTCGACGTTCATGATGAAGTTGCTCCGATGCTAGTAAGCAAAAGGGTTGACATCAGAAACGGCAATCTGGAGATTGAATTTAGCGAGGATCTTGAGGATGACGGTGCTAGCCTTTACAGAAGGGACATTGAAGTTACAAGACTTGCAGACAACAAGGTCTTAAGTGAAGATGAGTATGCAACAACTTTGGATTCAAGTTATCCTGATACACTTATTATTTCACCTAAGAGTACATCAGTTGAATCTGAATATGCAGTAAGAGTAATTGATTCACCATCATATATAAGAGACTTATCAGGTAACCTTGTATTGCCGTCATCACCAATAGAAACCAACGACACCCTTTAGTTCCTTAATAATGTTGTAAGGCAGAATCAATTGATTCTGCCTTTTCTTCTGCCTATTTTGCTATGGCATGCGCCAATTCAGTGATGCTCTTTGTGAGCTCATCCAGTTTCCCTTCTATCCTGACCAGCAGATAGACTGAGATAACAATTGGAAAGCCCAGATTGGCAACACTTGAATAAATATCTTCCAAGATTATCACTCTCCTTTGAAAAAATGTGCCCGCGGGGTACGTCCCCCCGGTAACTCACGTCCCCCAGGTAACTCATTAATGGAAAAAGGGCCAAAGGCCCTCTTTCTAAACTACCATTTCATCCACCGTAGTTGTTACTATTCTTGCACCGACCTTTCCTACAAGGTCACCATTTCTAGACTGGAACACACCTGCTGCAAGCAGCGAATCCATCGCAGCAATTGCTTCCATATCCGTAAGATCAGCTCTTGGTTCACTGATGCTGATTCTGTAGTTCTTGTTCTGATCATCCAGAAAATCCATTTCTAGTTTTGTTGTTACCATCCTTTCACCTCCTCCTTAAAATAATCCCATATTACTATACGTTTGTAATTACTGATTCCTCAACTTTCTTGACTTTCATCAGTGGAAGATTCTGAAGCCCTGCAAGAGTCTCTCCGGATACATGAATGTTGTCATCAGTAGCATCCAGCTTGACATTGCTGTAGGATTTTGAAGAAATCCTTTGTCTACCATCAACGATTCCAGCATCAAGCTCAAGCTTCAACGTTTTCTTTTCTGCCATAACCTCTATCGCCATTGTCTCACCTCCCTTCTACTTCTTACATTGCAGAAGAGATGAAAATGTACCTATATGATCTTAAAAAAAGACAAAAAAATTTGGAGGAGCCAGGCTCCCCCAAATTAATCATATTAATCTTTTTAATTTATTATTGTGGTATATTAATAACTTGTCCTGGGAATATCAAGTTTGGATTTGCAAGGTTGTTATACTCTGCAAGAACTCTCCATTCTACTCCATATGCTGCCCCAATCTTGGACAACCAGTCTCCTGGCTTAACTACATATGCAATATCCTCAGATGGTGCCGGCTCTGGCTCTGGTGCTGGCTCTGGCTCAGCAGGAGGCTCAGTCATAGGAAGTGCTACTATTCTGCCTTCAACAGCTGGGCTTATTTCAGGATTAGCTCTTAGATAATCTTCAAGTACCTCTGAAAGCAATCCAGAGTAAGCAAGGATCTCTTTTCCTTCAAACATTGTGTATCCATCTCCACCTGCAGCAAGGAAGTCATTAGTTACCAGCATATAGGTTTCTTCCATTACAACTGGTTCTCCACCAATCATAAGTGAAACTATCCTTGATCCAACCTCTTGGTTAGGATCAAAGGTGTAGCTCATTCCGCTAACATGTGGAAACTGTCCTGCTGTTGCTGGATAGTCCTTCACTCCATGCTCAAGCGCTAACATAAGTTCTTCTCCAGTCACCTCAATATTAGTCAATACATTGGTAAATGGGAATGCTTCCAATACCTCTCCTAGAGTTATTTCTCCAGCATCGATACTTGCTCTGATTCCTCCACCATTTGTAAGTGCAACATCTGCACCGGAAGCAACTATCATAGCATCTGTAATAAGGTTACCAAGGTTAGTTTCACCTGCTCTTACATTATCTCTTACACCATCAAGCTCAACAAGAGTATTTCCAACAACCTCTTGCTGCATTTCTTCAATTGGTGCAGTTGTTTCCGCAATCATTCCAGCTATATACTCATCAGCCACAAGTTCCTTAAGCTCCTCATAAGGATGCTGGGTTGATTCGAATGCTAATTCTCCATCAACCATGGATACCTTAACCACACCAATATGGTTCAAGTAGTTTCCAGCCTGTACAATATATGCACCGTTTCTCTCCTCACCAGTTACATCGTGGCTGTGACCATCAACTATAAGGTCTATTCCCTCAACATTGTCTGCCAGCTTATATGCTGTGTCAACTGAGGATTCGTCGATACCTAGGTGGATAAGTGCAACTATAATATCTACTTCCATTTCTTCAAGAGCTTCAACTGCATCATTTCCTGATTCAATAATGTCTGCAAACTCTATACCCATTGTATTATTTGGATGAGACTTTGTTTTTGTCTCTTCAGTGGCTAAACCGAAAACTCCAACTCTCATACCATTTTCCATCTCATAAACCATGTATGGATCAAAATCTGATGTACCATCTTCTTTTACAACATTTGCTCCAAGAATATCAAAATCTGACATTGCCTTTAACTCAAGCAATCTTTCATAGCCAAAGTTGAAATCATGGTTTCCAGGAACCATTGCATCAAACTCCATGGCATTCATAACGTCAACTACTGCTTCTCCCTCAGTCAGGTTCGCTGGGATTGTTCCGTGGAATGAATCACCTGCATGTAATAATAGAAGATTTGGATCCTCTTCCCTTAGTCCATCCAGGAAAGTCTTCATTTTTGGATACCCTAGAGTTCCATCATAATCATTTTCTTCCAATCTTCCATGAACATCATTGACATGAACAATTGTAAGAGTATCATGCCCAGCTGCAAATGATACTGTAGCTGGCATAATCATAAGCCCAAGAACCAAGACTAATGACATTACCATACCGATGATTCTTTTGTTTCTAAACATTGTCTCTCCTCCTTTAATTTATCTATTTATCAATACGCAATAACTATATACCCCTGATGACAACGTTTTACCACTTTTTTGAATTTATGTTTTAATGCTATTGTGGTTTAGCCATTTAAAATAGTGGTATAAATAGGTTAAGATAGAACATAAAAAAGGCAAACCTGGTGAAAGTCAGGGGCGCAAAGCGGGAAGTCTAAAGCTATTAGGCTATGATAGTTCAGCTGCTATGTGAAAACATGGTAGCTTTTCGTATTTTAATGAGGAAATGTTTGTAAATGTTAGGATGTATTTACCAAATTTATTATAAGCCTCCAGCATACAAAGGCAAACTTGGCGAAAGCCAGGGGCGCAAAGCTCGAAGTCTAAAGCCCGTTCTGGGTATGGCCGTTCAGCTGCTATGTTAATTCATAGCGGCTTTTTATTTGGATAATTATAAGGGGATGAAGCTTATGGATAATAGTTGTTAGACTAATCAGAAGTAGAAATTAAAAGCTGAAAATTGCATGCACAATTACATAGACTCACAAACATAGAGTCTAAAAAAAAGAAAAGGAGTGAGAATGATGATGGGCAAGTATAGGAAACTATTAACCTTCCTTATAGCTTTATCAATGATACTAAGCATGCATGTATCTTTTGCTGTACAAGGCGGAGGAAATCTGGATCTTGAAGACCCTTATGTTGAACTAGCAAAGTTTGAATGGAAAGGGAACTCATGGAAAGCAGAAGGATCTAGCAATGGAATTACAGTAACAGGAAGTGCTATAGAAGTTGAGTTCGAAAGTGATGATTATCCTATTTATGCTGTAGTAATAAAAGGTGGAACAGATAACGATGTAATCTATTTTGATGATGGTGTTTACTCAGGAAGCTTTGACAACAGCGACCTAAGCAATCCTAGTGGAGAACCAGACCTTTCAAATATCACATTCTATACAAAGTATGTAGGAGAAATTGAAATCGAGAAAATCGTCACAGATGAGGATGATGAAGTAATACAAGATGATGACACAAAATTCAAGTTCAAGGTAGAGATGAAGGTTGAAGGTGAGTGGGGGGAAATTGATGACAGCCCCGTTATCCTAACCGGGAATGATTCAGATACTTTAACTGGACTTTCTCTTGGTATGTACAGAGTAACCGAAATTGACATTGATAGTGATTATACTCTTGATACTGACAACGAACTTGAGATTGAGTTAAAGAATAATGGCGATAGCAAATATGTATCATTTACCAATATAATGGACACTCCAGAAGATGGCTCACTTAGAATTATAAAATCAGTAGAAACACCTGGTCAAGCATCTGAAATAATTGACTCTACGGAATTCTCATTTATCGTTGAGATGTATGATGAGGATGCAAAAGAGTGGGTTGAACTAGAAGACAGTCCATTTGCTGTAGCTGGAGGCAGTTCTTTAGATTTGGATCTGCCACTTGGTAAATATAGAATTACTGAAGAATCAGAATTTGGCTATAGGCTAGATAGTGAAAATGAACTGGAAGTAGAACTTACAGAAGAAGAACCTGCAGATTCAGTTTTATTTACTAATGTTAAGATACCGGATGGTATGTTGACAATTATAAAATCAATAGTTACACCTGGTCAAGCATCTGAAATAGTCGACTCTACAGAATTCTCATTTATCGTTGAGATGTATGATGAGGATGCAGAAGAGTGGGTTGAACTAGAAGACAGTCCGTTTGTTGTAGCAGGAGGAAGCTCCTTAGATTTGGTTCTACCGCTTGGTGAGTACAGGGTTACTGAAGAATCAAAAACAGGCTACATTCTTAACGGTGAGAATGGACTTAAAGTAGAGCTTACAGAAAATGAGCCTGAAGATTCAGTTCTATTTGAAAACATGAAAGTTCCTCAAGGATCAATCGAAATTTCCAAGATATTGGTCGATGAGGATGATGAAGAAATTGATGATGATACTACCGAGTTTGAATTCAAGATAGAAATGATGGTAGAAGAAGATGAGGAAACCAGCTGGGTAGAAATTGATGAAAGTACCGTCCTACTAGAAGGTGGAGAATCTGAAACATTAACTGGTTTGCCTCTAGGTGAATATAGGGTAACAGAAATTAATATTCCAGAGGGATATATGCTTCACAGCGAAAGCGAAAATGAGCAAGAAACTAAACTTGAAAATGATGGTGATATGGGAGAAGCTATATTCACCAATGTTAGGGAAGAAGATACTCCTCCACCAGAGCTTGGTGAAATCGAAGTAACTAAGATAGTTCAAAACAGCTCAGGGAATAATATAAGCAGGAGTACTAGATTCTACTTTGAACTGCAAGTGCAAGGTGAAGGTGGCTGGGTAACCATTGATGATGGCTTTATTGATGGTAATGGAAGCTTAACCTTCGAAGATCTTGAAGATGGCCTATACAGAGTAAGAGAGGTTAGCATAAACAGTGCATTTAGACTTTTCTCAGACAATAATGTTGAAGCAGAAATCCTTGAAAGCTCCTCAGAGGAAGTTGAATTTATAAACAGACTTCGTCCACCACGTGATGACGACGATGATGATGAGGAAGAAGACGACGATGATGAACCTGAGGAAGATGACGATGAAGAAGTATTGACCATTGATACTGAACCTACTCCTCAATTACCACCAGTTATCGTTGTAGAACAACAGCCTGAACCAGAACAAGAACCAGAAGTTGAAGTAGTGGAAGAAGAAACTCCACAAGCTACACTTCCAGCAACTGGCGCTTCAGACCCAACAGTATTTGCAGGATTTGGAGCAGCGTTTATGGCACTTGGTCTTTATCTTAAGAAGAAAAGATTCTAAGACTTAAAAAAATGGTGTAAATCCTAACTAGGATTTACACCATTTTCATTTGTCTCTACATAGGTTGGAACCAACTTTTTAACGTAGTCCTTGGTTTTCTCATCTGATTCCGAGATTATGACCTCGTACAGTCTGTTAAGTTCTCCGCTTAGTTTCTCATAGTCAATTTTGGATTGCTTTGCAACAAAAATCTTGTTGTTCTTTGTCTCAAGTATTCCCTCTTCATCCAAAAGAAGTTCCTCAAATAGTTTTTCTCCGGGTCTTAAACCCACAATATCAATTGGGATTTCTGTAAATGGCTCAAATCCAGAAAGTCTTATCAAATCTTCTGCAAGATCCATAATTTTTACTGGCTCTCCCATATCAAGTACAAAAATCTCCCCACCTTTTGCCATTGCTCCAGCCTGTAATACAAGCTGAACAGCTTCAGGTATTGTCATAAAATATCTTATAACATCAGGGTGTGTAACCGTGACAGGTCCACCGGCCTCAATCTGCTTCTTGAAAAGAGGAATTACACTTCCATTGCTACCAAGAACATTACCAAACCTGACTGCAACAAATTCTGTATTGGAAAGTGGGTTCATAGATTGAACTAGTATCTCACACAATCTCTTGCTGGCACCCATAATGTTTGTTGGATTAACAGCTTTGTCAGTGGATATCATTACAAACCTATCCACTCCGGATTCGATGGCAGCCCTCGCCAGGTTCCATGTTCCAAATACATTGTTTTTTATCGCTTCCTTAGGACTATCTTCCATTAGAGGAACGTGTTTATGGGCAGCCGCATGGAAAATGATGTCTGGTCTCTCTCGTCTTATAAGTTCCCCAATTCTTTGTTTGTCTCTTACAGATGCTATATATACCTTTAGATTCAATTCTTTGTAGGTGTTTTTAAGCTCATTCTGGACATCATATGTAGTATTCTCATATATATCCACCATAACAATTTTTGAAGGCCTCTGAATAGCAATTTGTCTACATAGTTCTGATCCTATTGAACCTCCGCCTCCAGTAACCATAATGGCTTTCCCTCGAAGATTCTCCTTAACCTCATCAATATCAATCTTGATTTCCTCTCTTCCAAGAAGGTCCTCAATCTGAACCTCTCGTATTGAATTAACGCTTACCATTCCATCAATCAACTCATAGATCCCTGGAAGAATTTTGAGTTTTGCACCTGATTTCTTACTGATTCTAACGATTTCTGAAATCTCCACTTTTGATGCAGAAGGAATTGCTATTACAATTTCATCTATGCTGTACTTTTTAACGAGTTCAGGAATGTATTCCCTCCCGCCTTCAACGGGAACACCACTGATCCTTTGGCCTTGCTTAGCTCTGTCATCGTCCACAACAACTACTGGTGTGCTGGTGGAACTGTAATGATTCTTGTATTCCCTGATAATCATGGCACCTGCATCTCCTGCTCCGACTACCATGATTCGCTTTCTGACCTGTCCTTTTTTCTTGATTCCAAAATACATGGTACTTATACTTCTAACACTAAACCTGAAACCACCAATAAACATCATGTCAAACAATGTTGCAATGACATAAACGGATCTTGGCAACACAGATTGTTTTAGAAAAAGAACACTTATCATAAGCGCACTTGCTACTATACTCGCCGATACTATTTTTATCATCTCATTTATACTGGCATATCTCCAGATACTGGAGTAAAGCTTAAAGTAATAGAAGACAAGTATCTTGATTATTGTTATCAATATGAAATTTTCCCTGTAGACTACAAAATACTGCATAAACTGATCGTTTAATTGTCCCTCGAACCTTACGAATAGAGACAGCAAAATGGACAGATTGACAAGAAAAATATCTATCCCAAGCAGTATTATTCTATTTCTATGCCTTAACACACTACCCTCTCCTTAAGAAAACAAAGCCAGACCTCTCAGTCTGACTATTGCACTATGATAATCCTTTTTTACTGTCTACTTCAGACTGTTTCCAGTATTCTATAAAGAATGCAGCAAACACACCAATCATTAGTCCTAGTACCAGTCCAATTGCCATATTAAGTGCTTTTCGTGGACCAACTGGATTTACAGGAGCATAAGCTCTTGAAACCACAACAACACTAGCTTCACCAATCTGTGCAGACTCGGTAACTCTCAATTCTTCGTACTTTTTCAGGAATGATTCATAGATTCCCTTGGCTCTGTCAACTCTTTGGGTTATTATACTCTCTCTGTGATATTTATCCTGATATTCTACTCTTAGTTCCTCTACAGTTTTTTCAAGCTCTGGAATCATCCTATCCATACTATCAAGTTCACTTTCCACCTCAGCAAGCTCCATTCTTAAGGTGGTTTCACTTGAATCCAAAATCACTCTTCCCGTATTTTGGTTTAAGGTGAGGGAGCTTCCATTCCCAGGAGTATTTGATGAAACTTGTATTGAAGCATTTAATGCTTCTTTTCTGACTTCAAGGGAATTCTTATCAGTTTTAAACTCTGTAAGCTGAGTTAGAATAGCTTCCATCTCCATTGAAACTTCTTGGCTGCTTCTTGGCTGTGAAAGAAGCTCCTTTTGTTCAAGTAGTGCATCCTCATAATTGCTCTTTTCAATTTCCATTTGATTTGCAACATACTGAGATGACGCATTTGCTCTGCTCTTAGTGCTTTCAGTAACATACTTTATAAAATTCTCTCCCACGGAATTAACTATTGCAGCTGCCATTTCAGGGTCTGTGTCCTCAACTTTTATGGTAATAAGCTGAGTTTCCTTAACAGTTTCAAGCTGAATTTTTCTTGCCAGACTACCGATTGTATATATCTCCCCTAAATCAAGTTCCTCGATTGTCTTTCTTAATACCTCTGGTGTAGTTATCTGCTGCCTGTATGATTCAACATTCATTGTTGGAATATTTGTCATGGCATCAAGCAATTTGTCAACATCTCCATCTACTGCCATTTCAGTATTCTGGGGATTTACATTCGCTGCCATAAGCATCATTCTGGACTCATATGTAGACTCAAGTATTACGAAGCTATATATTCCAGCCAATAATACCGATGCAATTGTTATTATTGCTATTAATTTTTTTTGTCTTAACAGGGCTTCGATCAATTCCCTTAGACTTATCTCATCCTCATTATATTGCTGTTCCAATTTATTTCCTCCTCATCATGAACTCACACAAATATCATAACCCACACGTATGGAAAAATCAACCTGTTATATGGACGAATCGAATTTTATTTTATCATTAATTCACGTAGAATTCTATAGTTTCCTTTATTCTGAAACAGTTTTACGAATCTATTTTGATGTCTTTGTTAAATTTTCTATAGTTATGGTATAATATTAAAAGCAAATAGACAACGAACGGAGGATACATATTGAAAAATAAAAAGAAACGATCAAATAGAAACCATAATAATTACAATATATTCCTTGTAATACCTCTTGCACTGATTGCCGCAGTGGTTCCCTTGATAGTATTCCTTAAGGTCGTTCCACCAAACGGTGCTACTCTTATGTTTACAAACTATGCGGAGAATTTTGATTTCTTCTCATACTACAAAATGTACTGGCTGCTTATATTTACAGGATTTGGAGTTCTTTTATTCCTCTACAGAAAATTTTTCCTGGAGAATATTGAACTAAGAAGAAGTAAAATTTATTATCCAATGATTGCATATGGAGTATTGGTTATTTTATCCACATTGTTTGCAACCTACAGGCAGGTTTCCCTGCAAGGATTTGTGGACAGATATGAGAACATGTATGTATTGCTTGCATATATGGTGCTGGTTTTCCTGGGATATAACTTTATTGACAATGAAAAACAAGTTAAAGTCGTACTTTCATCTCTAGGGGCTTCAGCATTAGCAATGTTTGCTCTGGGCTTTTCTCAGTTCCTCGGGAAAGACTTTCTAATGACAGACCTTGGTAAGAAATTGATTCTACCTGCCCAATATGAGCATATCGCGGAAAGTCTTAGATTTACATTTGCATCAAGCCAGTCCATTTATGGAACGCTATATAATATCAACTACGTCGGCGTTTATATGAGTATGATCTTTGTTCTTGGGACTACGCTGTTTCTGCTTTTAAAGGATTACAGATACAAGATATTCTTTGGTATTGTAAGCGTAGCTTCCTTCCTTGCACTTCTTGGATCAAGATCAAGAGCCGGAATGTTTTCGATGGTTGTCTTTGGAATACTTATGATAATATTTTTCAGAAGACTTGTCATAAGACGTTGGAAATCATTTGCCATCATCGCAATTGCAGTTGGTGTTGTATTTGTTGGCGTGAATCAAACAGGAGATGGATTACTTGTTAACAGACTAAAAGCTGGTTATGAATCCCTCAAAACCTCTCAAGAGGCTGACTTAAAGGATATTGTGCTTGAAGATGATACAGCTGAGATTATATTCAAAGACTACTCAATGAAAATTACATTCTCAGAAAACTCATTTGCATTAATGGATGGTGATGGGAATCTAATTGAGGCAAGTGTCGAAGAAAATGTTATTATGCCTGCTATCGAACCGTTTAATTCTCACTCATTTGCAATAAAAGTTCATGAGGAAAATCCAGTTCTAGAGACTACAATATCAACCAACAGAGGAAGACGTAACATTAAGTTTGTTGAAGATGATGGAGAAATTAAGGTAATCGGCTATGGAGGAGAATATATCACTGATATCAGTGCCCCCTATGTTGGCTTTGAAGGTAGGGAAAGGCTTGCTTCAAGCAGAGGATATATATGGTCTAGAACAATCCCTATGCTGAAAGAAACTATCTTTATTGGTCATGGTGCAGATACCTATGCACTGCATTTTCCAAACAATGACTATGTTGGAAAGTTCCTTGGCTTTACAAGCACAAATACCATTGTTGACAAGCCACATAGCATGTATCTTCAAAGCGCTGTAAATACAGGTATTCTTTCAGTTCTTGCACTTCTGGTTCTCTTTGGGATGTATATTGTATCAAGCTTTCAGGCATACTTCTTTAAAAGAGATTATGATGATTTTATCGACACTGCAGGACTGGCAATTTTTATGGCTGTTGTAATCTATCTTTTCACTGGTATTTCCAACGACAGCACTGTATCCGTTGCTCCGGTCTTTTGGACACTTCTTGGTATTGGATTTATCCTCAACAAGAAAACAATTGAACGAGATAGAAAAAATGAAGCTGACTAAAGCTTTGGAGCACTTCTTAAGAAGTGCTCCATTTTTAATAGCTTATTTAGTTTCTTGGAATCATTATCTTCTGACCAGGGTAGATTAGATTTGGATTTGCTAGCTCATTGTACTCAGCAAGCATTCTCCAATCCACTCCATAAGTCGCTCCAATCTTTGATAACCAATCCCCAGGCTTGACGATATATTCAATATCATCTCCTGTTGGCTCTGGTACTGGAGCAGGCTCTGGTTCTGGTGCGGGTTCTACAGGTGTTACCTCTATTCCATATTCTGCAAGCACCTCATCAGGAATAAGTCCCTGAAGGATCATATCATTGGCATTAATAGCCTCTGCATTGTAGCTTCTTCCATCCTCTGATACAGGAACTTCAAGATTTCCAGCAATAATCTGATCAATCAAGTATGGTCTTAAAGGATGCTCAAGGTCAGCTCCTACAATCTCCCAGTTGTTGTCAACCTCAGGAGCAATTGGAGTATTTTCTGCAATATAGTCAGCTATATAGCTTCTAAGTGATTTTGGATCTGATTCAAAATATGGCTCTCCGCTTATTACTCCCATATCCTTAAGTCCACCGTATCTGTAGTTGTTTATTGCCAATTTTAGTGTGTCCTCAGGAAGTACAGGCTCTCCTCCAAACATAAGGTCTACTATTCTCTCCCCAGCAGGTTTGGTTACATCAACCTTGTATTCCACTCCCTGGAACATATCATAATTGTAGCCTCTTATGTTTGGATTAAAGCTTATATTGATATCACCAGGTGTATATGTGTTGTAGTAGCTTGCTGACCACTCCATGTAATCCTTAAGTTCTTCTCCTGTTACCTCAATGCCTATAAGTGTATTTGGATACTTGTAGATTCCAAAAATATCTGCATATGTTACATCTCCAGCCTCTAGGTTTGAGTTCGGACTGAACAATGCGGCTCCTGCAACATCAGCACCAGTTGCTTCAAGCTGTACGTTGTTAATCAGATCAATAACTGCAGTGTCTCTTATCTGTGCCTCAGGAATTCCAGGAATTTCTGAAGGAGGCGCAAAATCTGCTTCTACTTGTCCGATAACATCAACCAGAAAATCCAATGTATTCTGATGATACTCTGCTGCATATTCTCTCAACTCTTCACTTGCCGGATATTCCAGTACATCTATTACTTCTACTCTACTATCCGCTATTGTCCACTCTTCCCCATCCATTACAAGATCAAAGTCAAATCTAACAACCTGTCTTCCTGCATCTTTTGCAGCTCCAACAAGTGTATTGCCAACCTTCTGGCTTTCAGTCACATGAGCATGACCGGTAAGCACTCCAGCTATCTCTGGATATTCTGCCACAAAAATCTCTGCTCCGTCTCCTGAGCCATCGTACTCCTCTTCATAGCCTATATGGGATGTTACAAATATTATATCTGCTCCCTCTTCCTTCATCTTGTCAATATGCTCTCCAACAGAGTCTACAGGCTTGTCAAATTGGAGTGAGGTTACCTTGGGTCCATCCCATCTTGGAATATTTGGATTAGTTATTCCAAGTATTCCAACATTTACACCTGCTATCTCCTTGATGACATAAGGCATTCCTGTCAGGTACTCTCCGCTCTCTGAATACTTCACATTTGCTCCAAGTATTGGGAACTCTGCTTCTTCTACAATCTTATCAACAAGCTCTAGTCCAAAGTTGAACTCATGGTTTCCAAGGACCATTGCGTCATACTCCATGAAGTTCATCACATCGATTACCGGATTTGCCAGTTCCAACTTTGTGTTGTAAAGGTCGTCTGAAAGAATTGTACCCTGGATTGTGTCACCGTTGTCCACAAGCAGGGTGTTTGGATTATCTTCCCTGATTGACTGGATGACAGAATACACCTTCGTCATTCCTCGGTCTTCAACATCCTTTCCGTCTTCATAGGAATAGTTATAGATATTGGCATGCAGGTCTGTGGTTCCAATAATGGTTATTGTAACCTCATGACCATCAGCAAGTACCCCTACAGGCATTGCAAATGTACCAAGCACCATTACAAGCGCAAGGGCAATGCTTAAAAACTTTTTGTTAAAATACATCTGGACATTCCTCCTCTATGTGATTTTATAGCCTACAACTATATTTTAGCCAATATTTCGAAAATTAAACAGCAAAAAAACAACAAGGCAAGAATTTTATCTCGCCTTGCTATTTTTTAGGTCTATCTTACAAATATTATCTCAATTTCAACATCTACTTCTGGGTTAAATATAACAGCTATCATATCTCCATCATCCACAGATGTCGCTCCGAATACTTCATAATCAGGGGCAAGCCAGAATTCTTCTTCTGTTCCATCAATATCAAGTGTGATTCTCTCATTCCTGGTATCAATGTCAATTACCTGGTATTCTTCGCTTTCAGAATCCAGAAGAATCTCAGCATCTATGACCATTCCATTTTCAAGGGTAAATCTTACAAGCTCACCTGAATCAAGCTCAGGTATCACTGCAAACTCAGCAATATCAATCTCCATTGTGTCGCCTTCAGAATTCTCACCTTCTACTGAATCATCTCTATCTGGATCATATGCAAATTCAAGAAGCAAAGTTTCTTTCTCTACGAATTCATCATCAAGCACAAAGTCTGTAAATACTATTGTGTGAGCAATCTCATCAGAATTTCCAAAATTCATTTCATTTCCTACGTCCATAATAGTGAATTCCTCGTTGGTGATTACATAGGCTCTCAAATCCGAATCCTGCTCAGCCATATCAAGAACATTCTCCATTGTCATGGCATCTATTCTTGTCACAACATCTCCCTGAAGATTTAAAACAAATATATTGGTATTATCATTGTAATCATAGGTATCGTCAGCAAGTCTGATGTCCATGTTTTCAAGGTCAATATCAAATCTATCTCTTGCATCTCTCAGTACCAGTTCTGCATCATCATCAATATCCACAGGATCAGCTATCCTTACAATCCTATCTACTATGTTATCGTCATAGACCAGATACGCAATTATCCCTCTGTAAAAATCGGCCATATTTCCTTCTGTAGAGGGATTCCTCATAAGGACTGAATAATTATCTGTTCTGTAACTTTCCTCTGAGCCATCCTTCTCGATTACATAAATATCTCTTGTCCCAGAATCCATTACAAGAACTGTCTTTTCATTGTACTCCAGCTCACCTGAAATCAGTTGAAGTGAATCATTTACATCCAGAATGAACATTACATCCTCGTCTTCCAGATATTCCAAAAGGCCATCAGCATTTATATCAAACAATGTGAAGAATCCTGTTCCATTAAGGGAATAAACCGGTCTCTTGTTGTTTGTTGCTCTTATTTGGAAGAGCTCATCATCTATTTCAACGTAAAACACATCACTGGACTCTCTAATTCGCTCATACTCACCAGTGAATTGTCCATCTGTCCTTACAATTCCAAAATCATCATATACATGCAGGACATCCCCTACAGATACATCTTCAAGTCCCATGGTCATGAAATCACCATTCTCAAAGCCGACTACTGAATCAAGAAAATACACATCCTCATCTGCTGAAGGATAATCGCTTCTTACATAAAGCTCTTCACCATCATCTTCCACATCAATTACAGGAGCAATGTCATCAAACATATATGACTCAATAAAGAAAACAACATCGTCTTTAACGGTTACTCTGGCAAATTCAGCAACAAAAGAACCATCCAGGGTACCGTCTGAACTGTCATTATCCTCAACGTAATCAAGGTAGCCATAAGCTTCCTCATTAAGGTACACACCATAAAGCTGTTCGATTGATCTTGAAGAACTAGCTTCCTCTATTACATCAAAATAATCACCTGTATTTAGCATTACTTCAAGATCCATTGCTGCAAAAGGTCCCGTGTAATAGTCAAAGCTTGTATCTATTACTGCACTTAAAATATTGTCATCCTTGTCAATTGTTATATCTGCTACCTTTCCAAGAAGCATCTCCGAATCCATATCTGGACTTAAGACCAGGAGTTCCTCATCATCCTTTTCATATCTCAACTCAGCCTCTGGTGAATTTTCGCCTTCAGCAAGAATAACCACCATTACCTCATTTTCATCAAGGTCTCCAATTCTCTCGTTTTCTACAAATATTGCCTTGTATACTTCTCTGTCAGCCATTAGTCTTTTCATTACCGTATTATAGACCATCTCAAAGACCTTTTCTCTTGAGGCAGCTGCATTGTAATCACTGCCCGGAATAGTTACTCCCTCAGTAATCCCTTGTTCAATTGCTTCAATTATATAGGGAGTTGCCCAGAAATCACCAGTAAAATTGCTGGTGTCGACTTCCGTCTCTGTTGTCCTTACAAGAATCGTGATCAGCTCAGCATAGGAAATATTTCTGTCTGGACCAAATGTTCCATTTGGGTATCCATTAACATATTCCATGCTGGTAGCATAGTTTACATATCCATTTGCCCAATGGCTTACTGGAACATCCGAAAAGGCGCTAGGTATTGTTTCAAGCAACACTGCAGCTGATTCGGCATCAAGAGCCCTTGTCACCATTGCTGCTACCTCTGATCGTCTGATTGGGTCATTCAACCTGTACCCACCTGAATCTCCAAGAACTAGACCTTCTTCTATCAACCAATCTACCTTTTCATTCCCTGTCTGTGCACTTACAAAGCTGAATGATCCCAGGATCATTACAAGTACTAGCATCAGGGATAATATTTTTTTGTTCATTATACCACTCCTCCTCTACGTTTTATCTCGCAATTTATATATACCCATTATTGGCCAAAAGGGAACAAAAAGGAGATGCCGAATAGACATCTCTTGTTAATCATGCTTCATTAAATTCTATAAATCTCTATTAAAATCCACATCGCCATCGCTGAATATATCAAAATCAACTATCTCAGAATTGTCATACTCATCCTCGATAAATCCTGTGATATCAGCATCTGGGAACTCATTAAGGATATCATCAATCATGTCCTGTAGGAAGTTTTCAATTTCTGTATCACTGATATCATCAGTCCAGTACTCAAAGTCAGGTGTATCTGTCAAATCAACATAGATTTCTACCTCTATATCATCTTCATCTCCATCAATAATTATATTCTCAATATCGATTCCTTCGATATCCCTGTAATCATCTATAAGCTGGTCCTCAAGGTCACCAAGGTCTCCTGATGCACTGCTTCCACCACCAAGGTCCACATCTCCTCTTGTGTCTATTCCAAAGGATTCAAGTTCCTTATCATCATATTCATCTTCTATGAATCCTGTAATATCTGCATCTGGATACTCATCAAGAATATCATCAACAATATCCTGAAGGAAATCTTCGATGTCAGCATCACTTAAAGCTTTCCATGCATCCCACTGTGAGGAGCTGGTAGTATCAATATAGATTTCTACCTCTATGTCATCCTCATCTCCGTCAAGGATTATATCCTCAACATCAACACCATCAAACTCATCATAGTCATCGTTAAGTGCATCTTCCAAATCTCCAAGATCCATGGATGATGATTCCTGCTCTTCCAGTTCATCCTCAAGTTCAGCAATTCTTGCCTCTAGAATAAGTATCTCATATTGAGCTGCCGCACTATTACCTGCTGCATCTCCAGTGATATCGATTCGGTAGGTTTGTGGATTGAATCCTACTTCGTATCCAAACATCTGAGCAATTCCTCTAAGCGGAACATAAATTGTACCATCGACGATAAACGGCTCAACAACCTTACCATTTACATCTGTTGCCTGTTTGTACTCACTATTAACAAAGATCGAGATATTTCTGTACTGGGCTTCCATAGTCTTTCCCATCCACGCAGCAAATCCTGTTGATGAAAATGCCATTGTAAGCATAAGTACTGCTACAACTAATGCAATCCTTCTGTTTCTCTTGTTTTTCATCACATTTCCCTCCCATTAGTATTTCACTATTCTATCTACTATATTTTAACCTGAAGTGATATGTTTGTCAAAGTAATAACGCGGTGAAACGTTGATTGTAACACTTCTGTAACCGAAAACTAAATCCCTATTCCCTTAAAAATTATATCTATAACTGGCTCAGGGTCAATTTTCTCTGGCTTTTTCTTATCTACAATGCACTGAATGGCATAATTTTCGTTTATTGCCCCAAGGATTATTGCTGTGGAGGTTCTTGTATCAAGATCTTCCCTAAGTTCACCTGACTCAACACCGCTTTTTAGGATATCCTCAATCATCCTGAAGACTTCCATCTTCCAGGCCATCATCTCTTTTTTTATTTCTTCTGAGACACTGTTTGATTCTGACATTGTATTTTCAGCAAGTTCCATATGGCTTTTAATGAAGCTTCCATGGTTTCTGGCGAATGCAAGGAGTTTTTCCCTGCATCCATTGCCAGTATGGAGTGCTTCTTTTACGTCATTTTGATAATCCATTGCTATAAACCTAAGCATTTCCTCAAAAAGGTCCTTCTTGCTGTCAAAATACTCGTAAACTGTACTTTTCCCAATTTCAGCAGCCTCCGCAATTTCTCCCATCTTAGCCCTGTGGTATCCTTTGCTGCCGAATACATCCATAGCGGCTTCAATAATCTGTTTTCTTCTTTCTTCTCTTACTCCAGACATTACAGAGCCTCGCTTTCTGACTCTTCATTTCTTTTGACTTTATTCTTAACCTTGGTTGACATATCATCAAGAATTGTATACATGACCGGTACAACTACAAGAGTTAGGACTGTTGAAAGAATCAATCCACCGATTACAACGCTTCCCAGAGGAGCCATCAGCTCTGCTCCTTCACCAACTCCCAATGCAATTGGAATAAGACCAAGAATAGTCGTAAGACTCGTCATAAGGATTGGTCTAAGTCTGATTGGCCCTGCAGTTTTTATGGCCTCTTGTCTCTCTATTCCTCTTTTTCTCAAGGTATTGATATAATCAATAAGGACTATACCATTGTTTACAACTATACCTGAAAGTATGATAACACCAATCAAGGCTGTGACACCAAGAGACCTTCCTGTAAGGAACAGACCAAGGGCACCACCTGAGAATGCAAGTGGAATTGTAAACATTATTATAAAGGGATAAATCAAGGACTCAAACTGAGCTGCCATTACCATGTATATCAGAATCAAAGCAAGAACCAATGCCAATCCAAGCTGCTGGAATGCATCAATCATTTCTTCATTTTCCCCACCAATGCTGTAGCTGTAGCCTTCAGGCATCTGATACTGGGCAAGCTCTCCTTCAACATCAGATACTATACTGTTAAGGTCTCTGTCAACAATCTGGCTGTTTATAGTTACAACCCTTTCCTGATTCTCCCTGTTTATTGATGTTGGTCCTCTTTCGATTGACACATCTGCAATTTGACTAAGGGGTATATTGCTTCCCATTGGGGTTGATATTTCCATCTGTTCAAAGTTTCCGATGCTTTCTGTTATATCTCCAACTGACCTTATTACCACATCAATCTCTTCTCCACCGTCCTTAAGTCTTGTTACGGTGCTTCCCGATGCGTTGTTCCTTACACTGTTTGCAACCTGTGCAGTTGTTAGTCCATATGTTGCAGCCATCTCCTTGTCCACAAGAACCTGAAGCTCAGGAACTGAATCACTTATGCTTGTGGTGACTTCCCTTGTTCCTTCGACGGATTCAACTATGCTCTTTAAATCCTCTGAAATATCTTCCAGAACATCCAACTCAGAACCTTTGATTGTTATGCTCACTGGATTACCTGAGCCTATCATAGCAGTTGTCGATGTAGCTGATACTGAAATCTCAGCTCCTGGGATATCTTTAGCCAGCTGTCTTATTTCTTCTGAGACTTCAGACGTTGAACGGTCTCTTTCTGATAAAGGCACCAGCAGCAATGATATCGTGGCGCTTCCTCCACCTCCGGGTCCCATCATCAAGTTTCCTCCGCCTACACTTGTTGATATGATCTGCAGCTCAGGTATTTCGACAATCCTCTCTTCGACTTGCCTTGTTACCTGGTCTATCTTCTCAATACCTGAACCAAGTGGCAGATCCACAGATATATTTATGATACCTTCGTCAGTTGATGGTAGAAATTCCATCCCTACAACAAGAAGGCTCGCTATACTCCCGATAAATACTGCCAGCGCAATAAACATTGTTATTTTTCTTCTTGCAAGACTTTTGGTAAGAAGCTTGGTATAGGTCTTCTCAACCCTACCATATATGTCATCAAAGGCCTTGTACAATTTCTCCAGCTTTCTCTTCTTGCCCTTTTCAGTATCAGCTACCTTCAGTATCTTTGATGATAGCATTGGAATAATGGTCAGAGACACAAGTAGGGATGCAGCCAGTGATAGCGTTACAGTAAGTGCAAAGTCCCTAAAAATTGTACCTACAATTCCCTCAACAAAAATTATTGGTACAAAGACTGCAATTGTGGTAAGGGTTGAAGCAGTAATTGCCATTCCAACCTCTGATGCTCCCTCTATGGCAGACTCCTCCCTTGAGTGGCCTTCAGAGTTGTAGCGGAATATATTCTCAAGCACAACTATGGCGCTGTCAACGAGCATACCCACCGCAAGGGCCAGTCCTCCCAATGTCATTATATTTAATGTTATACCATTAAAGTACAACAGAATAAAAGATGTTATCAATGAAATTGGTATAGCTATACCAATTATCAGTGTAGTCCTAAGGTTCTTAAGGAAAATATACAGAATGAAAACTGCAAGAAGTGAACCAAATAATGCATTTTTGGCAACAGTATTGATTGACTGAACAATGAAATCAGCTGTATCAAGAACTACGTCAATCTGTACATTTGGATAATCTCTTTGAAGTTTTTCAATTTCTTCACTTATCAACTCCGATACCTGAACAGTATTTCGTCCAGATTGTTTTTGAAGGGACATTGTAATACTGTCATTTCCATCAGTCCTTGATATTGTACCCAGGTCCTGTGTAACAAGATTTACTTCAGATATATCCCCAAGTCTTATTACATCTCCTGAGCTGAGTGGTACAGGCATGTTCCTGATATCATCTATACCCTCGAATTCTCCCGTAACCCTAACTGAAAGCTCTTGATCCCCTTTACTGACACTTCCCCCAGGAAGATTCATATTTGATGCAGCAAGCAGCTGAGTCAATTGACCAGTACTTAGACCATAGTTTGACAGCTCATTCTGATTAACTGCAATTTCAATCTCTCTTGAATAGCCTCCAAATATATCTACTGAGGCAACCCCGTCTATCCTTTCAAGCCTTTGACTGAAGGTATCCTCAGCAAGGTCTTGTAGCCCGGCAAGGTCTCCTTCAGTTGACAGTGAAATCTGAACTATTGGCATAGCATTGGGGTCAATTTTCATAACCATTGGATCCTCAGCATCCTCTGGAAGGAATCCCTTGACCATATCAACTTTCTCACGCATTTCAAGAGCAGCCATATCCATATCAACACCAAAGTTGAACTGGGCAATTATTATCGAAGTCCCTTCCGATGATATTGAAGAAACATTATCAATGTTTACAACTGTTGCTATTGCACCCTCGATCTGTCGTGTTATAAGATTCTCCATTTCCTGTGGTCCCGTTCCCGAGTAAGTGGTAACAACTACTGCAACCGGTACCTCAAACTCAGGAAACAGGTCGATTGGAAGCTCCGTTAGGGATATTGCACCAATTAGAACCACGATTAGGACAATCATGGTAATGGTGACCGGTCGTTTTACTGACAGTTTAGATAAATTCATATCTATTCACCCCTTACGACTTTCACAACAACTCCATCAGAAACATAGTGCTGACCTTCAACTATTACCATGTCACCTTGTGACAAGCCTGAAGTGATCTGAACCTGATCTCCCGTGTCAAGACCAATCTTGACTTCCTTCTCAACAGCCTTATTCTCCTGGACTATATATATGATTTTCCTTCCGTCCTTATCAAGCACGGCATTTGAATCAATTACAAGTGTATCCTCAGCCTTGTCAATACTGAGCTTAACCGAACCGGTCATTCCTGATCTTATTCCATATTCAGCATTATTTACATAAATTCTAACTTCATAAAGCTTGTTCATTGGATCAGCGGTCTGGCTGACATAGTCAATCACACTGTCGACATAACCCTCAAAAGCTGCAGGTACTGCAATTTCGACTTCCTGGCCTTCTTCAAGCCTGTTTACAATATTTTCCACAACATTTATCCTTACATAGACGGTATCTGTGTTCGTAATTGTTGCCGCGGGCTGACCGCTTGCAGCAATCTGTCCCTCCTTGACATTAAGAGTGGATACAATGCCAGTCATGGGTGAAAGGACTACGGTATTGCTTAATCCGCTTTGCGCCTGCTGATAGGAAATCTGAGCCTGCTGAAGCTGCTCCTGAGCCTGTTGGTATGAGATTTGGGCCTGGTTAACCTGTGATTGCAGTGCATCAAGATTAAGCTGACTTGCGCTGAGCTCTGCCTGTTCAAGCTGTGATTTTGATACAGCTCCTTCTTCATAAAGGATTCTTGTTCTTTCAAGATTTAACTGGGCATTCTGGATCTTTTCCTTGTTCAATTCATAGTTGATCTTTGCTGAATTCAGCCCGTTTGCTGCCTGGTCAACACTTTTTCTTGCGATGTCAACTCCATTGGCAGCCTGAGATACACTCAGGTTCATATCCTTCTGCTCAACTGTGAAAAGGACATCTCCTTCGCTGATCTGGTCTCCAAGCGCTACATTCAGAGATGTTACGGTTCCCATTGCCTTTGGCATTACGGAAACCTCTTCACTTGCTGAAACCTTTCCGTTGATTGTAACTGAATTCTCAATTGTTCCAAGCTCAGCAGCCTTAGTTTGAACAGATGTAAAGCTTTCTACTTCCGCTTCATCTTCATTGCCTCCAGCACAACCTGAGGCAAATGCAGCTATCATTATCATTACTATAAGTAGTGATATTATTCTCTTATTCATATAAACTCCTCCTGATCTAATATATATAATCCAAAAACCGAATGGTCGGTCGGTAGAATCTATTATATATTAAAAGAAGAGAATTCTCAATGCGAATTCTCTTCTTTTAATATATAATTTTTAATTGCCTTTAGTCTTTCAATTGTGAATTTTATTCTACTATCACTTCAATTTTACTTCCCTCTTCCAGTTCCCCATCAGGAGACATTATTACAACCTCTCCTTCTACAAGACCCGATAAAACCTCAAACACTCTTCCACTTTGTATCCCAGTCTGAATTTCTCTTAACTCTGCGATCCCTACTGCATCTACAAACACATAGTCCTTGTGGTTCATTGTAAACACCGCATTCTCAGGAATTATCAAGGTATCACCACTGGATTCAGTAATTATTCTTACCTGTAAATCATATCCTGGCTTTAATAAATCGGGGATGGTGTCCATCTGGATTTCGACGGTTATTCTCTTCTGTTCAACTCCAAGATCGGATATCTTGCTGAATGCATTGGGATGTATTTTCTGTACCTTTCCAGTTGCTTCAATTCCAAGATCTTCATTTAGCAACTTAACAGCCAATCCTACCTCTATATCTGAAATCTCGCTTACAAGGATATCACTCTGGATGTAAAGATTATCTGTATCCCCAAGCTCCATCAGACTCATTCCAGGTTGAAGGAAGCTTCCCTCCTGCACTGTCTTCTGAAGAACAGTTCCAGTTGTACCTGCCACGATTGTGTAGTCATCTCCTGAACTTGAAATCTCCTGCTTCTGAAGGTCAATCTGTCTTATCTGTGCTTCGTACTGGGCAATCAGGTTTCCAGATACAGGACTATTCAACTGGTTCAGCTGAAGCTTCATCTTTGCCAGGTTTGTCATCTGGTTTTCTATGCTTCTTTCTGATGCTCTTAACTGGTCCTGACTTATTGCTCCTGCCTCATATAGAGTTCTGGTATCCAAAAACTTCTCTTCCTCTTGCTGGATTGTTCCTTCCATCTGCTCAATATCCAGCTGCAAACTTCTGATGGCATTGGCGTTACCTGCTTTTTTTGCCTCGTTAAGTTGAGCAACCGCTGCGCTTCTCTGGGCATCCAGCTGGGCAAGCTGTAGGGACAAGGTTTCCCCGTCTAGCGTCGCAAGGACATCACCCTCAACAACTGTATCACCTACATCAACAAGGACCTCTGTGACCTTCCCAGATGCCGGAGAGTAGACCTGGATATTGTTTCTTGCCATGACAGTTCCTGTTTCCTCAACATACTCCTCAATGCTTCCTTTTGAAGTTTCTGCTCCGTTTACCTGGAGTCCGTCTCCTCCTCTCAGTAAGAAGAATGCCACCGCTCCAGCCACAACAACCAAGGCTCCAATAATTATAATCTTCTTTTTCATCATCTCACATCCCCGTAATAGATTAGAATCATGATATCCTGTTTTTCAATGCATCTATAAAATTCAAGTTCTTGATCTTCTTATATGTTGCCATCTGGGCAACAATCACAAATACCACTGTTGCAATCCCTGAATATACATACACAAAGGGTTCGATTACAGCAGGTATGGTATACATTTCTGTTGATACCGCATCCACAAGTCCTGTACACATTGCATACCCAATTGGCACACCCAGTATCAAACCGAAAAAGGTCATTAGGGAATTCTCCCTAGTAATCAATTTGAATATTTCCTTCTTTTCAAAGCCCAGAATCCTTAAGGATGAGAACTCCATTATCCTCTCGTTTATGCTTACAATGGTAATATTGTAGACAATTGCAAAGCCTAAAATTCCACCAAATATCATCATGGTACCCATCGATGCAATAATCATATCCATATACTCCATTATCATATCCCTCATATCCTGTACTGAGTTTATTGCCTTGATGTTCTTGACATCCCGAAGGTCAGGAACGATATCTGTGTCTGTAAAGGCAAGAGCTCCTGTGATAATATCCCTTTCCCCTACCATGTCATACATCTGCTCTATGTCCATATATGCATTCTTTCCAAAGTACTGCTCTACAACAGCCTTGACTTCAATTGTCTTATTGGGTACTCCTGGAAGAACACTGTTGATTTCAATTATATCTCCTGCTTCTGCCTTCAGTTGTCTTGCAAGTATGTCTGTAATGATTATCCCCTTCTGAGGAAGTTCGATCTGCCTTCCTGATGGGGTTCTAAAGCCATACATCCTGGTATCCCTTTGAATAGCTATGACATTTACTATCTCTTTTCTCCAGCCATCCGTCAGCTCAAATGGAAGCTCCACCTTAGGCTCAATATATTCAATCTGGGTAAGTTGCTGCAATTCAAGAAGTACGCTTTCTTCAAGTGGCACCGAGAAATCTATGCTGTAATCCATCTTCTGCAGCTCAGTGTACTGCTTGTCAAACAAGGTGTCCCATACTGTTGACATAAATACCGGTATCATTGTTATTGCAAAGGTCAAGGCAATACCAATTACTAGGAAGAATGCCCGACGTTTTGTTCTTGAAATATTTCTAAGCACCATCTTCCAGCTAAATGTGAGCCTTCTCCAGAAGCCCTTGAAATTTTCAATCCACATTCTCTTGCCTGCTTTTGGAGTCTCCGGTCTCATTGCATCAGCCGGTGATATCTTCAAGACGCTTCTTGCCCCAAACAATCCTGCAGTTACACAAAATATTGTGGTTAGAATTGTTCCGTATATAAGGTACTTGTTGTCTATTACTGATCTGAATAGTGGAATATTCATGTATTGGATATATATGCCAACCATCATTCTTGATACAGGAATACTAAGCAGAATCCCAATAATCGATCCAGTCAAGCCAATCGCCATGGAATACTTGACATAATGCATCAGAATCTGCCCTGTGCTATATCCTAGTCCCTTTAAGACCCCAATACCGATTCTATCCTTCTTCACTATCCTTGAAAGCATGATACTGATTACAACAGAAGCAACAAGAAGAAATATTATGGTCATTGACTGGGACATCAGCTGTAGGGATTCCACCTCCTGGATCATTACACTGTGGCTAAGGTGATCCTCTCTTGTTACAATACTTCTAATTCCAAATCTGTCCAGCTGATTCTCAATATCATCAGCGATGATATCTATCCTGTTTTCCTGATCTTCATCAATTGTAACTATAATGTTATTGTAGCTTCCATGAAAACCAAAGGCTGACTGTGCAAACTCCTCAGGGACGTATAATACCCCAAATCCCTTTTCATCAGGCAGCAAAGCCTGTTCATTCTCCATCAAATATATGTACTCAGGACTTCCTACCTGGGCAACAACCTCCAGGGAATATTCCGTCCCACCGATATATGGCCGAAGTGTATCACCTATCTCCATATCACGGCCTATAAAAAACTGCTTAAGTACAGAGGTGGTTCTTGTTCCTGGACGGAGTTCTTCTCCTTCGAGAACTAAGAGGCTGTTGATTTGGTCCTCATTTGATGGAACTGATATGATTCTTGCATTGACCTTCTCATTGGGGTCTTCCACTCGCAATGGAACATCAGATACTACCCTTCCCTGAACCTGTTTTACACCATCTATTGAAAGCAGGTCATCAACTTCATTGCCAGGAACCCTGTTAACATCCACAAATATATGTGCAAAATTGGTCTCATCATAGTATTGGAATATGGAATTATACAGCTGATCTGCAACCATTGAAAAGGATACATAAACTATCAATGCCACTATAACAACAATGGTCAGGGAAATAAACTGCCCCTTGGAATGTCCAATTGTGCGAAGAAGTCTTTTATCCAGCTTTTTCATCACCATACAATCCTTTCAGGGTCGATTGGATCCTTGTTCTCCGTTATTTCAATTATTTCACCACTCCGCATCTTAATGACCCGATCAGCCATTTCACCGATTGGCACGTTGTGGGTTATTATTACTACTGTTTTATTATACTTTTTATTAATCTCCTTAAGAAGTCCCAGAATCTTGATTCCCGTCTCAAAATCTAGGGCTCCTGTTGGTTCATCACAAAGCAGAAGGTCAGCATTCTTTGCAACAGCCCTTGCGATGGCAACACGCTGCTGCTCTCCACCAGACATCTGTGAAGGGAAGTGGTCTTTTCTGTCTCCAAGCCCAA
>NZ_JBMEMN010000017.1:0-62416 GCF_049310905.1 Gudongella sp. DL1XJH-153 | reverse complement strand
GATTGAACTTCAATATTATCCTCTAAGTAGTAGCTATTCATTGTAGTTCTTCTTTTCATAAGCTACTTTACACTATCGTTATTTAAATATCTGGAGCTTTTTCATAATCAACTTTTCCTTTTCTCGCATTGTTTCTTTGTCCTCGTCGTTCATATGATCATACCCAACTAAATGAAGTGTACTGTGAGCTGTAAGATATGCAAGCTCTCTTTCTACTGAATGCCCAAAATCCTTTGCCTGTTCAACTGCTTTCTCAACAGACAATACAATGTCACCCAGAATATTTATCCCTGTTTCAAATTCATCATCAAATGGAAACGATAAAACATCAGTCTCTCCATTAACATTTCTGTATTGTCGATTCAAATTCTTGATTTCTTCATTTGTTACAAAAGATACGCTGACCTCATAATCCAAAGTTATGCCTTCAACAAGCAAGGTTGTTTCTATTACTTTTGACAGCAACTCCTCTGTTTCCTTCTCTATTTCGACTTTGTCTTGTCGGTTATCAAATAAAACTTCCATTTTCTTCTCCTTTTGTCATGATTTTTCAGGATACTCAATCCTCTCGTGATATATCCCCTTCAATACGGATATAAATGTTTCTGATATAGTATTTATCTCTTTTGCAGTAATAGGTGATTCCTCCAACTGCCCATCGTCTATTTTCCCTTTAATGATCTTTTTGACCATTTTTTCTATTGAATCCGCCTTCATATCCTTTATACTTCTCACTGCAGCTTCGACTGAATCTGCCAGCATAACAATTGTTGACTCTCTAGATTTGGGTTTTTCACCGCCATATCTGAAGTCTTTCTCGGGAATATTTTGATTATCCTCTGCAGCTTTGTGATAAAAGTATGAAATCAATGTTTTTCCATGATGTTGATCAATTATGTCCATTATTTCACGGGGCAATTTTGTTTCTTTGCCCAGCTTCATACCATCTTCCCAGTGAGAAATAATAATCTGAGTACTTTGTAATGGTTCTAGATCGTCATGTGGATTGTCTATGCCAAATTGGTTTTCTTTAAAATATGCGGGTCTTTTCAATTTGCCTATGTCATGGTAGTATGCCCCCGCCTTTGCCAGAAGTTGATTTGCTCCTATGGATGCTGCAGCAGATTCTGAAAGACTGCCCACAATAAGGCTATGGTGATATGTGCCAGGAGCTTCAACAAAGAGCCTTCTTAGTATTGGTTGATTTGGATCTGTTAATTCCATCAATTTCAATGGAGTTAACACATTGAAAAGATTCTCCCACAGTGGCAAGGTCCCTAATGTTATAATTCCGGATACCAATCCTGATATGATTACTAAGCCACCGTTAACGATTAGGTCTCTTGTCGAAAAATTTCCAAGAAAAAAGTATCCCAAGTAAACAATAAAACCAATCAAGCCCATGTATAAACCATTTAAGAGTACTCTATGTCTCTGATTCTGATGCACCAATAGAAGTATACCTGCTGAATTTCCAATCAACATCACTACTACAAGTTCTCCTGGAATACTCCACATAAAATTAAGAATATATACAAGAACCATGTTAGTAATAATTGCCACACCTGGCCCAACCATCAATGTGACAACAATTGCATTTATAGCTGAAGGTATAAGGTAAGGCGATATATATTCCATGACTCTTCCCAGAAACAGGGTAATCAATAATGAAGAAAACACTAAATAGACAAGTCTTCCTCTCAGCACTTCAGGATAAAAATATATAAAATATAACATCAGGGCAATTAATGGCATAAGCAAATGAATTGTTATCCCGATATATCTTAGCCATGATCCAGTCTCACGATTCTCTAGCTGAGCGATTTCAATTATTCTCATTTGTTCTGTTGAAATAACGTCACCTTTGTTAACAATTATCTCATTTTGTTCAATTACAGGTGTTATGATACTACTGCGAACTCTTTCCATTTGTCTCTCAGTAGCAATTGTATCTACAAACTCATTAGGTTCAACTATTTCATTTAGAATTGAAGCAACCAAAAGTTGTTCCTTATCTTCCAGATTCAGCGAGTTGACAATACTATCAATTTCTCTTAACTGATAACCCAACTCATCTTCCCTTATTCCTTGGGCTAGAATCTGGGATAACAGATCTTCTGTTATTGCCTCTACCGTGTTTAGACTGGAAAATGTTGAATCTATTGCTGCCTGATGAATATCCGTGGACAACTCTATTGGGCTTTTGATTTCCAACTCATCCGATTTACCCTTCTCACTTAGATTGTTTCTAAGTTTAACATCTCTTACCAGATCCAAATAACCTGAGATTTTTGCTTTTGAAGTTATTTGTATAGTTGGTGATATCCTATAAACAGACTCCATGTTCTTCATTGCTTCATTGACCTGAGCTTCGTATGTACCCAAGTCCTCAATTCTATAAGGTGCTTTGATGTCCTCGGATGCTTTCTCGCCTACTTCCAACTCAATGTTTCTAAACTGGGACTGAGTAATGGCAAGAATAAAAAGCATAACAAAAAACAACAGAAAAACACCTGTTGTTTTTCTTATTCCATTGTCAATATCTAAACCTTTAAAAACAGTTTTTAGCTTTTTAAGCATCAAAAACACCAACCTTCTGTCAATGCGATATCTTAGCGATATCTTATTTTTTGCTCTCATGGATTTCATATGCATTTATAATTCTCTGCACAAGTGGGTGTCTTACAATATCAGCGCTAGTAAGTCTAATAAAATCTATACCTTTGACATCTTCAAGTATCCCCATTACTGTCTTAAGACCGGATTCCCTTCCTCTAATCAGGTCAATCTGAGTTATGTCTCCTGTAATAATAGCCTTTGATCCAAAACCAAGTCTTGTCAAGAACATCTTCATCTGTTCGTTTGTAGTATTTTGAGCTTCATCCAATATTACGTAAGCAGAATCCAGAGTTCTACCTCTCATGTATGCAAGAGGTGCAACCTCTATTAATCCCTTTTCAAAATATTTTAAATATGTCTCAACTCCCAAGATTTCAAAAAGAGCATCATAAATCGGTCTTAAATAGGGATCCACCTTCTCTTGCAGGTCTCCCGGCAGGAACCCAAGATTCTCGCCAGCCTCTACCGCTGGTCTTGTGAGAACTATTCTGTTAACCTCTCTGTTTTTAAAGGCTTGAACGGCCATAGCCATTGCAAGATAAGTCTTACCAGTCCCGGCTGGTCCTATTCCAAATACTATGTCATGCTTTCTTAATGAATCAATATATCTTTTCTGTCCAAAAGTCTTTGGCTTAATGCTCTTGCCTGATGCAGTAATACAAAGTACATCGTCCAACAATTCTTTTAGACTGCCTTCCTTGCCAGATTTGATAAATTCAATTGCATATTTTAAATCCTGCTCCTCTAATCTGTTCTGCTTCTGAATAATGTAATTAAGATTCTCAAAAAGTCTTTGTGTCATTGCTATTTTTTTCGGAGATCCGTATATTGTAATAGCATTATCCTTGATTCTTAGTTTTACATCCATTTTTTCTTCTATAGATTTAATATTGGAGTCAAGATTCCCAACAAGCTCTTTCATTGTATTATTGTCATTTATCTCTATAAACGATTCTTCATTGATTAAAGTCAAATTCAAGTTCCTCCTCGATATGTGGATTTGTATGTTAACTAAATAAATCATACCATAGAAAAGGGTTGTTTTCTATATAATTAAAACATGTGTAACTATTTGTAATAAGTGAATTTATGTCATTTATATGTTTGCCCATAGAAAAAGAAGCCCTAACGAGGACTTCTTCTTTTATTCAAGCTCTTCGGTTTATCAAGTATTTCAGAGTAAACCACACCTTTTATGATATCATTCCGAATATCAAAAAGGCCACCCGAACCACTTTTAGATCCTTTTCTTTTAGATGCTCCAGTAACAACAACTTCGATTTCTTCATCATCTGGAGTATCCTCTTCTACAACAATATCTTCCCAAAAACGTCCTTCCCTGAAAGTACGTAATTCCCTTTTTTGTTGTCTATTCTCAGGTTTTTCAACTGTCCTCTTTGCATCATTTGCAATGGGTTTGACAGGAACTTTTTTCTCTGGGTTAAGTTCTCTTTCAATCTGTTCCTTGTAATCATCCAGCGCTTTCTTGAAGTCCTTCATCCCGGTGTTCATCCGGGACCTGCCTTCCTGAGGCTTTTGCCTGTTTTGTGAACTTCCTTGTCCGGTTCTTCTTCTTGCCTGTTCAGCTTTTTTCTTGTCTCTGGAGCTTTTTAAAAGAATATTTATCAAGACCCAAAAGACCAGAATGATTATAGGACTATCCATTTAATCACTTCCTATTTTGTTTCATTTTCTTCGTCGGCTACCTTGGATATTGAATCTCTCATATCTGTATCAGCAAGTATATTCTTCATGTTGTAATAATCCATAACACCAAGATTTCCTTCCTTTAAAGCCTGTGCCAATGCCAATGGTACCTGAGCTTCTGCTTCTACAAGCTTTGCATTCATGGACTGTACTTCTGCTCTCATTTCCTGCTCTCTTGCTACAGCCATAGCTCTTCTTTCCTCTGCTTTTGCCTGTGCAATCTTCTTGTCTGCTTCTGCCTGTTCCATCTGAAGCTTAGCACCAATGTTTCTTCCTACATCAACATCAGCAATATCTATGGAAAGTATCTCAAATGCTGTACCTGCGTCCAATCCCTTTCCAAGAACTGTCTTTGATATACTATCTGGATTTTCCAACACATCCTTGTGTGAATTGGCACTACCGACTGTAGTAACAATACCTTCGCCTACTCTGGCAATTATTGTTTCCTCGCCAGCACCTCCGACAAGTCTTTCAATATTCGCACGAACGGTTACTCTGGCTCTTGCAACTACCTCAATTCCGTTTTTAGCTACAGCTGCGATCTGAGGTGTTTCAATAACCTTTGGATTTACGCTGACCTGTACTGCCTCAAGAACATTCCTTCCTGCCAGATCAATGGCTGCAGCTCTTTCAAATACCAATGGTATATTAGCTCTTTGAGCTGCTATAAGCGCATCCACCAAGGTATTTACATTTCCTCCTGCCAGATAATGTGACTCTAAATCATCAATATTGATGTCTAGTCCGGCTTTTGTTGCTTTGATCATAGGGTTGATTATTCTGCTAGGTACAACCCTTCTCAATCTCATACCTATCAATGTTGTTATTTTTACCTTTACGCCGGCAAAGAATGCAGTAATCCACAGTCCTATAGGTACAAAAGTAAAGAACAGCATCAGTAGAATTATGATACCAATTGCGATTGCTAATGTGAAAACAAGATCCATTCTAAATCCTCCTTACAAATATTTTTGATCCTTCAACCTTTACGACCTTGACATTGGTATTTTCAGGAATATAACCAGTTTCTGCCAGTGCGTCGTATTTCTCTCCATCTATAACTATAAAACCCGAAGGTCGAAGTTCTGATAAAGCTGAGCCTTCCTTATCCACTAGATCACTCATGGAGTTAGTACTTAGATACCCTCTGGCACTATCGAGTTTATTGCTTAATATTATTCGGCTTAAAATTTTACTTTTATAACCATGTTTTACCATAACTATCGCCACCAGTGTTGTTACTATCACTGCAATGCTTAAGGACAGTACTGCTGCAGTAAGGTCTTGCATCGCCAAAACGGTTCCTGCCAGTACAAATATTATGCCTCCAATTCCAGGAAGTCCAAATCCAGGCACTATTCCTTCTATCACAAGCAAACCTAAACCTACCACAAACAATATCAATGATGTCCAGTTCGAGTTTCCAGCGAGAATGTTACCACCAAAATACAAGCCGAATCCCATTAAGGAAATCGTACCTCCCAAACCGAATCCAGGAGTCAGTATTTCAAGCACCAAACCTACAAATCCCAATGTTAGAAGAAGTGTACTGATATAAGGATTTGAGATATATTTTGATAGCTTGACCTGCAGTCCCTCTTCCATGACTTCAACCTGGGACGCCTCATATCCAAAGTGCTCAAGTATCACATTGTAATCAGTTGATAAAATATCTGCCAATCCTAGATCATAGGACTCCTGAGCTGTAAGATTGAGGAGTTTTCCAGCCTCAACAACTCCTTCAATTGATATGTCACTATCCGCCATGGATTCAAGCAGGAGCGCGTCTCTTCCTCTGTATTGAGCAGTATCTCTCAGTACCCCTCTCCACATTGAAATAATCTTTTCAGTGTTGGGAATGGTTTCAGCAGATCCTATCACAGCATTTTCAGCCATTGCAATATGTTCTCCTGCAATAGTAACCAAAACTCCTGCTGATGCTGCCTTGTTGTTGACAAGGGTTATAGTCGGAATATTTGTTCCAATAATTACATCTTTTATTTTTATTGCCTCTTCTACAAGTCCACCGTAAGTGTCAATCTCAAAAATTATAGCCTCTACATTGGATTCATTGTTTAGGTCATTTACAACATCCCTTACGTAGTTGTGAGTCGCACGATTAATCTCTCCTTTGATAGGTACTACATAAACCTTACCGGGACTCTGAGCCATAACGCTTTCTGAGGATATAAAAACAACAAACAGAATTATAAAAAAAGCCAGAAATCTTATTTTTTTCACATACTCACCTCCAATTAAGTTCCACTTACAATTGATACCCAAATTCTTTAAAATATAGCAAAAAACCTGAGTAAAACTCAGGTTAATTCAGCATTTTTCTTGCGGCCTTGTTTACCATATTTCCATCCGCCCTGCCTTTTACTTTAGGCATTGTAGATTTCATTATAAGACCTATATCTTTAATTGAGGTGGCTCCAATTTCTTCAATTGTTTCCTTGACTATTTCTTCCACCTCTTCTTCACTTAATTGCTCTGGTAAATAATCCAAAAGAATCTCAATCTCTGATTCAGTTGTATCAACAAGATCCTGGCGAGAGCCTTTCTTGAATTCCTCTATAGCCATCTTCTTTTCTTTCAGCTGTTTAGAGATTATATCGAGAACATCTTCATCATTCAGTTCAATTCTTTCGTCAACTTCTCTCTGTTTCACAGCTGCCCTGACCATAGTGACAGTATTTTTCCTTATAGTATCCTTGTTTTTCATGGAAGTTTTAAGATCATCCATGAGTTTATCTTTAAGGGACATTAGTTCACCTTCTTAATTAATACTTGGAATTTTTCTTTCTTCTTGCTGCCTCTGATTTCTTTTTACGTTTAACACTTGGTTTTTCATAGTGTTCTCTTTTCCTAACCTCACCTATTACCCCTGATTTTGCACATGATCTTTTAAATCTTTTAAGAGCATTGTCAAGAGATTCGTTTTCACCAACTTTAATTTCTGTCATCGATCCTTCCCTCCCCTCTCAACTACAAGAGTGTTACAATACTGCCAAGAGTATGGCTTGCACACTAAATCATTATACAATATATCGTGGATAATTTCAACTATTTTTAGCCTGGTGGCCATAACATTTCTCTTTTGCCAAGTACATGAAAATGAATATGGTCGACAGTCTGCCCACCTTCAGGTCCACAATTGTTGACTACCCGATATCCATTTTCAACTCCCTGCTCTTTGGTCAGACTAGGAATCAGCTTGAAAATGTGTGAAATCAGGTAGTTCTGGTCCTCGTTCAGATAATCCAATGATCTAATGTGCACTTTTGGAACCACTAAAAAATGCACCGGTGCCTGAGGGTTTATGTCCTTGAAAGCAACTACATATTTATCCTCATAAATTAAATCACTCGGAATTTCTTTGTTGGCAATCTTACAAAACAAGCAATCCATCATTTACACCTCCTTATAAAGCTCCTTCAATATAGGAATTCTTAATGCCACTGAGTTTTGTAGCCTGGATTTTTCCGATTATGTCGACATTCGAAGGAGTCCTGACGCGTATATAATTTGAAGTATATCCTTCGTATACATCAGAATTCTTTTTTGTATGTTCCTCGTAAAGGACATCTTTGGTTTTATCTAGATATTTACTATTGAATTCTTTTGATAATCTGTCTCCAAGTGCTATTAGCGTTTCGCTTCTCATATTTTTTGTCTCACCGTGAATCTGGTTTTCCATGATTGCAGCTGGGGTTCCTTTTCTAGGGGAATACTTGAACACATGAATTCTTGAGAATCCAATTTCTTCCACAAAATTCATTGTTTCCTTAAATTCTTCCTCGGTTTCTCCAGGAAATCCAACAATTATATCGGTAGTTATCCCTGCATCTGGTAAATACTCCCTTATTAAACGTACTCTCTCTCTGTAGTCTTCGGTAGTATATTTCCTGCTCATCCTCTTTAGTACAGTGTCTGATCCACTTTGCAATGAAAGGTGGAAATGATCACATATCTTATAGCTTTTAGTCATTATACCCATAAAATCATCATCAATAAGTGTAGGCTCAAGAGAACTAAGCCTTATTCTTTCAATACCCTCAATCAGGCTAATTTTATCAATTACTTCTCCAATGGACTCCTTCTTTAAATCTTTTCCATAGGATGCAACATGAATCCCAGTCAGCACTATTTCCTTGAAGCCTGCTTTAGACAATTTTTTTATTTCAGTTTCTATTTCACCGTACTTCCTGCTTCTTATTGGACCCCTGGCATATGGAATTATGCAATAGCTGCAAAATTGGTTGCAACCATCCTGTATCTTTACAAATGCTCGGGTCCTTGACTTTAGTTTATCGATGTCAATCTTCTCGAACTCCTTATAAGTCTTTACGGATCTTACGATATTTATCTTTTTCTTTGTTGACGAAGCTTCCTCGCAAAGTTCAACTATTCTACCTCTTTCGCTGGTACCTATTATTACATCAACACCTTCAATATTTTCAACCTCTTCAGGTGATACCTGCGAATAGCAACCAACTACTGCAACTATCGCATCTGGATTTTTTTTCTTTGATTTTCTTATAAACTGTCGGGACTTTCTGTCCGACAGGTTTGTTACTGTACATGTATTGATTACATATATATCTGAATAGCCTTCTTCTCCGACTACATTGTAACCATTTTTCTCAAATAATTCTTCCATAGCCTCAGTCTCATATTGATTTACTTTGCAACCCAAGGTATGAAAAGCTACTGAATTCATTAAATCACTCCCAAATCTCCATATTCATACTGCACAATAGACGAAGCTACCATGCCTGCTGTTTCAGTTCTCAGTATTCTGGGTCCAAGTGATACTATCTTAGCACCCAATCCTACAAGCTTCTTTATTTCTTCCTCCTCAAATCCGCCTTCAGGTCCAATTATTATGTTAACTGTATCTGAGATTTTCAATGACTTGAGAACATCCTTGATTCCCTTGTCAGTTGATGCTTCATAAGGCACTATTGTGATTCCTTCCTTTAAGTAGACGACAAGCTCCCTGAAATCTATAACAGGATTAACAACAGGAATTCTATCCCGTTTTGACTGCTTTGAAGCTTCATGCACTATGGCTTCCCATCTTTCAATTTTCCTATTTTCCTTTTTGTCATCTTTCAATTTTACTACGGTTCTATTGGTAACAAGCGGATAAAAACTTGCTACCCCTATTTCTGTGCATTTCTGTAATATTGTTTCCATCTTTGAACTTTTTGGCAATCCCTGGAATAAATTTATTTTCACAGGAGATTCATGACTCTTTTCAATGGGATTAAGAATCTCAGTTATAATGGCACTCTTGCTGATTTCCATTATATTACATACATATGCCTTGTTACCAGTGACTATTTCTATATGCTCACCTGGTAATATGCGAAGTACATCTCGTATATGCTTTACATCTCCGCCATTGATTTCAAGTTTATCATTGTCATCGATTGAGTTTTCAGTAAAAAACCTATGCATCATATCACCATTTTGGAAGTGATTGCTGTCCAACCATTCATTAACTCAGTTTGGATTATCTCATAACCATTTTCTTCAAGAGCACTTTTGACTTTATATGCCTTGCTCTCAATTACCCCGGAAGCTATAAAAATACCATCCTTCTCAAGGTGATTCTTTAATCCAGGTATTATATTTACTATTACTTCTGCAATTATGTTTGCAACTATAACATCTGCCTTTTCTTCAACCATATGGAGGAGATTCCCTTGTTCTACCTGTATTGATTCGTCTACCTGGTTTATGATTGCGTTTTCTTTAGTTACTTTAACGCACATCGGATCCAAGTCTATTGCAAGAACTCTACCTGCACCTAGCTTGGCAGCTATTATACCAAGAATACCACTTCCACAACCTACATCAAATACCGTGGTATTTTGATTTACATACTTTTCAAGAGCTTTTGCACACATTACCGTAGTCTCATGTGAACCTGTCCCAAAAGCCATGCCAGGGTCAAGCTCAATTACTATATCATCAGGTTCTGGTTGATATTCTTCCCACGATGGCTTGATAACAATATTATCTCCAATTTTTGTGGTCTTGTAATGAATCTTCCAATTTTCAGCCCAATCGGTTTCATCAACCTTGCTTGTAAGAATTTCACCAAAACCGCCTTTAGTTATTTTCTCGGTAATGTCTTCCATTATCTGGTTTAAATCTTCAGCTTCGGAATAGTATGCCTTAATAATGATCTCATCATCACCAGTTTTAAAAAGGTCAGGTTCAATAAAATCCCATGCATCTTCTATTTTATCGAGCTCAACTATATCATTCGGGTCTTCAATCGTCAGTCCAGTTGCACCATTGTCATAGAGAATACTGCTTACTATATCCTCATTTTCAGGTGACGTTTTAATAATAACCTCAAGCCAGTTCATCAGATCACTTCCTTATCTATTATTCACCATATTATACCCTAAACTTCAACTCTTTTCCAGTAGACAAAAACAACCACCGAAGTGGTTGATTATTGAAATACATCCTTTACTTTTTTAAAGAACCCTTTTTTCTCCGGAGCTTTGTAGCTTTCACCCATTCCCTTTGAATAATCCAGTAAAAGTTCTCTTTGCTTATCTGTAATATCCTTTGGTATTATTACCTCAACGGTAAAAATCAAATCACCTTTTCCAAGTCCTCTAACATTGGCTACACCCTTGTTTTTCAGCTTGAATCTACTATGGGACGGAGTCCCTGCCGGTATAGTGTATGTTTCCGTTCCTTCAAGGGTAGGTATTTCAATTTCTGAGCCCAATGTCGCCTGAGCGAAGCTTATAGGTACAGTAACATAAATATTTACTCCTTTTCTCGTAAAAACAGGATCTTCCTTAACTGAAATATACAGGTAAAGATCTCCTGGTGGACCACCTTTTTCACCGCTATGTCCCTCTCCTCGCACTGTCATAACAGAATCACTATCAACTCCTGCAGGTATGTTGACATTGATTTTCCTGGTCTTTATTTCTTTCCCACTACCATGGCAAGTCTCACACTTTTCTTCGATTATCTCTCCTGCCCCATCACACTGGTCACATACTCCAACCTGAACAAACTGACCAAATGGGGTTTGTTGAGCATATCTTACTTCTCCAGAACCGTGGCATTTTGTGCAGGTTGTCTTTTCAGTTCCTGGCTTGGCACCTGTTCCATCACATGAGCTGCAAGTTTCGTATCGTCGTAACTGCACTTCTTTTTCAACTCCGAATACGGCTTCCTTGAACTCCAAAGTAACACCCTGTTGAATGTCAGCACCTCTAACGGGACCTGATCTTCTTCCTGAGCTTCTTCCTCCGAATCCACCAAATCCACCAAACAGGTCATCAAATATGTCCCCAAAACCTCCAAAGTCTCCTCCACCAGCCTGTGGGTCAATACCAGCATGACCATATCTGTCATAGCGCGAACGTTTATCCTGATTGCTTAAAATCTCATAGGCTGCATTAACTTCCTTGAAGCTCTGCTCTGCTTCTGAATCATTTGGATTAAGGTCTGGGTGATACTTTTTTGCAAGTTTCCTATATGCTCTCTTTATATCATCCTGTGTCGCATCTTTGGGTAAATCAAGTATTTCATAAAAATCTCTCACTACCATACACCAACTTCCATTTAATATCATTAATCAAAGCTAAACCAGTTGGTTTAGCTTTGATTTTGAAAAAGTCATCATGCTAGACTCTTACAATATACTATTTCATTATTTAGTCTTCGTCAACAACTTCGTAATCAGCATCAACTACATCATCATCCTGTGGCTCTTCACCTTGCTGAGCTCCCTGATCCTGTGCCGTCTCATATAATTTTTGTGAAATGGCATGGAACTCATTTGTCAATTCCTCAGTTTTTGTTTTGATGTCATCGATGTCATCACCTTCAAGTGCCTTCTTCAAAGCTTCCAGTTTTTCTTCAACCTTGGATTTTTCATCAGCTTCAATTTTGCCTTCCAAATCCTTCAAGGTTTTTTCTGTCTGATAGACAATTGAGTCAGCGTTGTTTCTGACTTCAATCTTTTCTTTCTTTTGCTTGTCTTCCTCAGCAAATCTTTCTGCTTCCTTAACCTTATCCTTGATTTCTTCCTCACTCAGCTTTGTTGAGGCAGTAATTGTAATCTTTTGCTCTTTACCTGTTCCCAGGTCTTTTGCACTTACATTTACAATACCATTGGCATCAATATCAAAAGTAACTTCAATTTGTGGTACTCCCCTAGGAGCTGGTGGAATGCCTGTCAACTGGAATCTACCCAAAGTTACGTTATCATTTGCCATCTGACGTTCACCCTGCAGCACGTGTATATCAACTGAAGTCTGACTATCAGATGCAGTGGTAAATACTTGTGATTTCTTTGTAGGTATAGTTGTATTTCTTTCTATAAGCTTGGTTGTTACTCCACCAAGTGTCTCAATACCCAAGGAAAGTGGGGTAACATCCAATAGCAACAGATCCTTAACCTCTCCACTCAGTACTCCACCTTGAATTGCGGCTCCAAGAGCTACACTTTCGTCAGGATTAATGTCCTTTTGTGGATCTTTTCCAATAATTTTCTTTACAGCATCCTGAACAGCGGGAATTCTTGTTGAACCACCAACCAGCAATACCTTCTCTATATCAGATGCTCCCAATCCAGAATCCTTCAATGCTGCTTTTACAGGTTCAATTGTCATATCAACCAGCTCTGAAGTGAGCTCATCAAATTTCGCTCTTGTTATGTCCATATTAAGGTGCAAAGGTCCTGAAGCGGTTGCTGTAATAAACGGAAGATTTATGTTGGTTGATTTTGTAGTTGATAACTCTTTCTTTGCCTTCTCTGAAGCTTCTTTCAGTCTTTGAAGAGCCATCTTGTCTGATTTCAGATCAACGCCATTTTCCTTTTTAAACTGGTCTGCTATATAATCAATCAATTTATTGTCAAAGTCATCCCCACCTAAGTGATTATTACCTCTTGTGGCAAGAACTTCAAAAACTCCATCTCCAAGTTCAAGAATTGATACGTCAAATGTACCTCCGCCAAGGTCAAATACCATTATTTTGTGCTGACCTTCTTCCTTGTCAAGACCATAAGATAATGCAGCTGCAGTCGGCTCATTTATAATTCTTTTAACATTAAGTCCGGCAATTTTACCTGCATCCTTGGTAGCTTGTCTTTGACTGTCTGTAAAGTATGCAGGCACAGTAATGACTGCATCTGTAACTGTTTCTCCAAGGTAGCTCTCTGCATCCGCCTTGATCTTTTGAAGAATCATTGCTGATATTTCTTCAGGACTATATGCTTTTCCGTCAATATCTTCTTTGTGATCACTACCCATCTCTCTTTTAATTGACAGAACTGTTCTCTCAGTATTTGTTATAGCCTGTCTTTTTGCTGTTTCTCCTACGAGTCTTTCTCCATCCTTTGTAAAAGCCACTACTGATGGTGTTGTTCTGTTACCCTCAGCATTTGGGATTATAACAGCTTCTCCACCTTCCATGACGGCAACTGCTGAGTTTGTTGTTCCCAAGTCAATTCCAATTATTTTGCTCATTCTTTATTCCTCCTTAATTATTTTGCTACAACAACTATTGTAGGTCTGATTACTTTATCATTTAAAATATAACCCTTTTGCAGGACTTCTATTACAGTGCCAGGTTTTTCATCACTTTCGACAGAAGAAACTGCATGATGAAGATTAGGGTCAAAATCATTGCCAAGTGCTTCAATTTCATAAACTGAATTTTTTTCCAGTACTTCTACCAACTGCTTTTCAATCATTGAAATTCCCTTGTAAAAATTGTCTTCTTTATCTTCCTGTAATTTCATTGCACGCTCGAAATTATCAATCACTGGTAATAGATCAAGGATTATAGCTTCAATGCCATAAATTATTGATTGTTCCCTGTCCTTTTCAGTCCTTCTTTTAAAATTCTGGAAATCCGCCTGTAATCTGGCCAACTTATTGCTTAAATCCAAAATTTCATTTTCTTTTTCTTCAAGCATTGCTTTTGACTTAAAAATGGGATCCTCCTCCTCTTCCTCAAGAGGAATCTCGGTCTCAATGGTATCTTCTTCCTTTAAGTCCTTTTCGTCCTCCTTGAAACTGTTGTTCTCTTTTTCCATTACAATCACCTCTTAACGCTTCCATTAGAATTATTTATTATCTCGGAAATATTATCCGAAAAAATTCTCAGTGTTTTAATAAGTCGCAAGTAATCCATTCTCGTTGGACCAATTATTCCAATCTTTCCTACGGTTTCTCCCTCAAGTTTGTAGGTCGCAGTTATTATGCTGCAGTCCTTTAATGGTGCATAAATATTTTCCTGCCCAATACTGATGTTTATATCCCTGGATATTGAATCCATAAGCAGGATATTCATTAACTGATCCTTGTCTTCAATAAATGACATTATGGACTTTACCTTATCAATGTCTTTATACTCAGGAAAGTTTAGAAGCATTCCTATTCCATCAGCATAAAGATCAATATTGTCCATGCTTTCAACAGATTTGTTTATTATCGGCATAAGTCTTTCTACTTCATCCTTGTATTTATAGAATTCATTGAACATTCCCTTTAAGGAATCCTTATTCAACTGATTGAATGAAATATTCCTAAGTCTTTCATTTAGCATATTTGTTATGGCATTAAGCTGATTTTCAGGTATTGCCTGTTCAGTCTTGAAAACCGTATTCTTAACCAGTCCATTCTCATTTACCAATATCAATAAAATCTGATACTCGTCAATTGGCAATAACTGGACGTGTTTAATTCTCGTCTCCTTTATTTGAGGAGACAATGCCAGAGCTGTATAGCTTGTTATGTGGGAAAGAAGTCTGGCTGAATTTTGAATCAGCTGGTCCAATTCTTTGCTTTCCCTTTCAAGTGCATTTCTGATTTCCATTTTTTGTTTATTATTGATTGTTTCCTTATCCAACTTAATAAAGCTATCCACATAAAGGCGATAAGCCTTGTCAGAAGGAACTCTCCCGGATGAAGTATGGGTTTTGTTAAGGTAGCCCAGCTCCTCCAGGTCAGACATTTCATTTCTTATAGTAGCTGAACTGACTCCGAGATTAAATGATTTTGATATTGTTCTTGAACCAATTGGTTCTGCTGTAGTTATATAGCTGTCAATAATAGCATACAGTACTCTCATTTTTCTGTCATCCAACATAATATCACCTCTAAATTCTCCTGGATGATTGTTAGCACTCAACATTGCCGAGTGCTAATCCTATATATAAATTATCATCCTTACAGGTATTTGTCAATACTTTTTGCCTACTATGGAAGAAAATCTACCTCTACTAAATTGCTAAGATCCTTGCCCTTTTCTGTAAGAATTATTTTGTCGTCAATGATCTTCAACAATCCTGATTCAATGTGCTTTTCTATTATATTTTCGTACTTATGCATAAAAGATTGATTAAATCTAGTTTTGTAATCAATTAGTGATATTCCTTCATTAAGTCTAATTCGTAAAATCAGGTATTCTGATTCCCTCAGATCAGCAGTGACAATTTCCTCTCCTGAAATTGGAAGCAAATCCTCGTCAATCATCCTGAAATATTCATTGAATAACGATGTATTCCAATACCTTCGATTATCGATGGATGAATGGCTGGACAGACCAACACCAATATATGGATTCAGCATCCAGTATCCAAGATTGTGTCTACACTCAAAGCCTTTTTTAGCTAGATTGGATATCTCATACTGTCTATATCCATTCTGTTCCAGGATCTGGATCCCGGAGTGATACATCTGTCTCTCTTCATCTTCCGATGGCATAGTTACCAGACCTTTTTTATACCAATGATAGAGAAGAGTATCCTCCTCAAGAATCAATCCATACATTGAGATATGTTCAAGATTTAACTCTATGACTCTATCCAGTGTCTTATGAAAATCATCTACACTCTGGTGGGGCAAACCAAAAATCAAGTCGCCGTTGATATTGTCAAAACCTACTTTTCTTAATATATCTACAGTGGAATCTACCTGATGTTCATTATGAATTCTACCGATTAATCTTAAAGTATTGTCATTCATAGACTGGATTCCCATGCTAACTCTGTTAATGCCGGCTTTCTTATAGCCCATAGCCTTTTCATAGGTCAGTGTGCCAGGGTTGATTTCCATGGATATTTCAGCATCAGGATTGATTGCAAAGCTCTCTCTGATGCTCCTGAGAATGTTGCCTATGCTTTTTTCATCCAATATAGAAGGTGTGCCACCACCTATGAATATTGTACTTATCGTATGATTTCCATACTTTTCAGCCTGAATCAAAAGCTCCTTGATAAGATATTTTTCATATTTTTTTATAAGTTCCCTATTAGCGGGTACTGATGTAAAGTCACAGTAATGACATTTTTTTTCACAAAATGGTATATGGATATACAATCCGATCTGCTTCATATTTCCTCCCTGCTACTTTCAAAGAAAATAAAGGAAAAGTCCTTGTGACTTTTCCTTTTGCATTTATTTTTTTTCGTCATATTTCAAGACAGTAAGAAATGCTTCCTGAGGAACCTCTACTGAACCAATTTGCCTCATCTTCTTTTTACCTTCCTTCTGCTTTTCAAGCAATTTTCTCTTTCTTGATATATCTCCACCGTAACACTTGGCCAGAACATCCTTTCTCAAGGCCCTGATGGTCTCTCTGGCAATGACTTTGCTACCTATGCTAGCTTGTATAGGCACAGCAAACTGATGCCTTGGAATTACGTCTACAAGCCTCTCTGCTATAGATCTACCTCTTTCATATGCCTTATCCTCATGGACTATCAGTGAGAAGGCATCGACCAATTCAGCATTGATCAGTATGTCCATCTTAACCAATTCGCTTTGCTGATAACCTTTTAGTTCATAATCCAATGAAGCATATCCCCTTGTCTTTGATTTCAATGCATCAAAGAAGTCATAAATAACCTCATTCAATGGAAGATCATAATGTAGCACAACTCTGGTCTCCTCAAGATACTCCATATTTTTATATGACCCTCTCTTGTTTTGACACAACTCCATGATTGGGCCAACATATTCTGTCGGTGTCATAATGGATGCTGATACTACAGGTTCCTCCATATATGATATCTCCGCTGGAGCAGGAAGATTTGAAGGATTCTGTATCTCAATAACCTCTCCATTCGTCTTTGTTACTCGATATATTACACTTGGTGCCGTGGTTATTATATTTAGATCAAACTCTCTTTCCAGTCTCTCCTGAACAATCTCCATATGAAGTAATCCCAGGAATCCACATCTGAATCCAAATCCAAGAGCAACTGAGGTCTCAGGCTCAAATACAAGTGCTGCATCATTTACCTGCAACTTTTCCAGTGCATCTCTTACGGTATTGAAGTCTTCTCCTTCAGCAGGATATATTCCACAGTAAACCATTGGTATTACTTTCTTATAACCTGGCAGAGGCTTTGGTGTCGGATTATTTGGATCAGTTATGGTATCGCCAACTCTTGCTTCCTTAACGTTCTTGATGCTTGCAGTTAGATAGCCTACCTCTCCAGCACTCAAGCTGTCCATTGGTATGTGCTTTGATGTGTTTATTCCAACTTCAGTAACTTCAAAACTCTTACCTGTTGCCATCATCTTAACTATCATTCCTGCCTTGACCTGACCTTCAAAAACCCTTATGTAACAAGTCACTCCCTTGTAGCTATCATAATATGAATCAAATATCAAAGCCTTTAAAGGTGCTTTGGGATCTCCTATCGGCGCTGGAACCTTAGCCACTATGGCCTCAAGAACCTGTTCTACATTCAAGCCGTCTTTTGCTGATATCAGTGGAGCATCCCGGCTCTCAATACCGATAATGTCCTCAATCTCATCAATTATTTCCTCAGGTCTTGCACTTGGCAAATCAATTTTGTTTATTACAGGCAGTATTTCAAGGTCCTGATCAATTGCAAGGTACACATTTGCCAAGGTTTGAGCTTCCACTCCCTGTGTTGCATCTACTACAAGCACAGCACCTTCACAGGCTGCAAGTGAACGTGAAACTTCGTAGTTAAAGTCAACATGTCCCGGAGTGTCAATAAGATTAAACACATACTCCTCTCCATCGTTGGCTTTGTAGACAAGTCTCACAGCCTTTAGCTTTATGGTTATTCCCCTTTCCCTTTCAAGATCCATCTTATCAAGAACCTGTTCCTGCATCTCTCTTGATGTCAACATTCCTGTCATTTCAATCAATCTGTCAGCAAGGGTTGACTTGCCGTGGTCAATATGGGCTATTATGGAAAAATTTCTTATGTTTTCCTGTTTTACGCGCATGCTTTTCCTCCTAGTGTCTTATTTATAAATAACCTCCATTGCAGAGGTTACTCTATTCTACCGAATCTGTCATCAATCGGATAGTATCTGAATTCTGTAACTCCCTTCACTTTATCAAGAGAAATGGTACCAAAGTACCTACTGTCCTTACTTGCTCCTTCAGCGCGATTATCTCCCAATACAAAGACATCTCCTTCAGGCACAATCCAGATGTTTTCCTGATAAGTATGAGTATACTTATCACCTTCAAGATAGTTTTCATCAATGAGCTCTTCATTGACGTATACTCTTCCCTCCTCAATCTGAATCTTATCACCTGATATCCCAACTACCCTTTTAATATAATCTTTACCAGGGCTATCAGGTGCTTCAAGGACTATTACATCCCCTCGTTCAGGTCCATGAAAATACAATGGTACCTTTATCGCAAACAGTCTGTCCTTTTCGTGTAGAGTGGGATACATAGAGTTTCCCAGTACATAAGTGGTATTAAAAACAAAGGTTTTTATTATTAATGCTATGGCTATGGCAGCTAATATACTCTTAACCCACTCCATCGCTTCGCTTTTTCCTCTTTTACTATCACTATTTTCGCTCATTACTGCGCCTCCTAGATTCACTTGCAATTTTTATCTTAAAAACTCTTGATTTATGTCCAAGAATATTATACCATTAATAAGCCTTAAATCAATGGCAAGTATCATCCATTGCAATAATATATATTATACGGAAGTCATAAGTACCAGTACTTAGGGTGATTTTTCTCTTGCAATTTGATTTATGACATGGTACAATATCCTTTGTTAGATTAGAGGAGGTGAAATCGTGGCAAATATTAAATCAGCTGAAAAAAGAATTCTTGTAACCGCTAAACAAACTGCCTTGAATAAGAGTAAGAAAACTGAAATTAAGACATATATTAAGAAATTTGAGAGTGCTGTAGCCAACGAAAATTTCGATGAAGCGAGAGCATTGTTAAAGGTCATTGATAAGAAACTAAAGAGAGCAGCTCACAAAAATGTAGTTCATATGAATGCTGCAGCAAGAAAAGTTAGTCGTCTGACTAAGACACTTAATAAAGCAATGTAATTAAAACTTCGGCCAAACCGAAGTTTTTTTCTTTTTTGTATTTTTTTGGATTTACTTGCCTTTTGTCAATTTTATTATCAGTATTTCCATTTCCAGTCTTTGGTCTGATGACAAAGTCTTCAGATTTTTGTCTGTCTGAAGTATATCTTCCAATATTCCCCTTAATCTTTTCTGATTCATTTGATTCCCTTGAACAGCAATTTTGCCAAATTCATAAGGCTTTATTTTTAATTTCTCCTGTATTTCACCTGAGGCATATCCTTTTTCCTTATATACAACATAGCCCAACAAAAGCCTGAACTGCCTGCTTATCATATAAAGTATCCTTGGTATAGGTTCGTTCATTAGATATATATCGTTAAAAACCTCCATTGCTCTGTCGGAATCATTGCTTCCCACAGCTCCCAAAAAATCAAAAATATTTTTATCCAAGGGTTTAATCAAAACACTGTCCAAGGTAGTCCGATCAATTGTTTTTCCTGCAGTGTAATCAGACAACTTCTTGATTTCATTATCCAAATCATAGAGTGTTGTAGTGATATTTCGACTTGAATAGCTGCTTTGTTGAATAAAATAATTCATATCTGTATAGGACATTTCCTTTCCTCTTCCTGATAGTCTACTTCGCACCCAATCTGTTAAATCCTTGCCCTTGAGTTTATCAAATATAACTGCACTTCCGATTTTATTGAGATGTCTGTATAGTTTAGTGTTTTTCTTAATTTTTCCATTTCTGTCGTTTATTAAAAGCAATTGATGATCTCCAAGACTTTTAATGTAATTCAACAGATTGTCCGAATCCGTCTCCTTGTCAATCAAAGCCTCTGGGCTTCTTAATATTGTAACTCGCCTTTGTGACATAAACGGCAATGTCTCACAACTGGCCTTAAGGTCATCCAGTCCGGATGTTTTGCCCTCAATATTTGAGAGATTTATGGTCCTCTGGTCAGATGTCATAAATGCTTGGATTAGATTCTCAACTGCCAAGTCTAATAGATATGTTTCCTCACCAGTAAAAACGTAAACCGGGTTTATAATCCCTTTTTTAATTGAATCTATGAACTCATCGTATTTCATGTATATGTTCCTCCATTTTTTTATAATTGCTTACTAGTATATAGGCTAGTATATAATATATCATGGTCCAACTCAATGAAAGTGAGTTATCGTAAATAAACCCATTGAAATCTTCCTGATACATCGGTCCTTCGTAAGGTATTGCTATTATCTCGTCTTTTTCAAATAACACTCTTATCAACCCTGAGTTGTCAGTTCTATAAATCTTTGATCCATTGACCTCCAAGGTTTCAAGCACTGAATCATGGGGATGACCAAAGGAGTTGTTTCTTCCAACTGAAATGATACTGAATTGCGGAGATACTTTTGAAACGAAGCTAGCAGATGAAGATGTTTTACTACCATGGTGTGCCACCTTCAAAACATCTACACCATACTCTGATAATCCTGTTAGCTTTCTTTCTACCTCAGTTTCAATATCTCCTGTAAAAAGTGTAGTTTTACCAGCAGTATTAAACATGAGTACCAAAGAGTTATTGTTTTCATTTGTGAATGAGTAAGTTGAAATTTCAGGCCAAATGCATTCAATTTTGCTTCCATCACTAAATCCTATATTACTTCCTTGCATCATCCGAAATACGGGTATCGCTTTTTCTGTAATAACTGCATGCAACTCATCATCCAAGATTTCTCCATTTACATATAGAGCCTCAATCTCGATGTCATCCAAAATTGAAAATATTCCTTTGTAATGGTCTTCGTGATAATGACTGATAAAAACACCATCCAGATGTCTGATTCCGAGTTTTTTAAGGTAGGGTAAGGTAACTGATTTACCAGGATCGTAGCTGCCAAAAATTGCTCCGCCTGTATCTACAAGATAATTATTCCCATCTACTTTTATTAGTGAAGAATCCCCTTGCCCTACATCGATAAAATGAATTTCAGTCCTTGGATCTGTAAAAACTTCCATGATTCCTGTCATTGAAACTAATAACAAAAACACAAACACTACTTTCCTGATTCTGTTACTTACAAATATTATGTCTCTCCATCTTAAAACAACAAAAATCATCAATACATATATAATAACAGCATAAATCTCAGGTGATGATACAGATAATGGCCTGACAGGTATTTTGCTTAGCATATTAATAAGCAACCTCTGGGTCTCAAGCAGCAAGTCAAGTAACGGTGCTACTGAAGGAATCAGAATAACTACAAAACCCATAACCAGATTTACAGTTGCCAAAGGAATAACCAAGAAATTTGACAGTAAAGCCAACACGGGCAATTGATTGAAGTAGTAGCTCTGCAAGGGAAGAATCCCTAAGTTAACTCCAGCCACTGCGCCTATTGACCTGACCAAATTGCCTTTTGCCGGATATACCCTCTCCATAATCCAGGGTGTGATTGTAGCCAGGGATAATGTAGCGCCGTATGACAGTTGAAAGCCTAAGCTGAAAATCCAAATTGGATTTATCATAAGGCTTGCAATAAATGATACAGCCAGAGTGTTGATTGGGTCATATGGCCTATGTACCAATTTTGAGCCCATTAGCAGAGTTATCATTATGGAGGCCCGTAGAGCGGATTCAGGAAATCCTACCAGATAACTGAATGTCCAGATAAATACCAGTGTCATTGGGATTGAAATCTTTCTTTTTAGACCCGACATGGACATGATTAACAAGAGGAATCCTGATAAAATTCCAATATGTAGTCCGGAAATTGCTAAAATATGAGCTATACCCATGTCCTTGTATATCTCATACTCTTCATTCTGTATGGAATCCTTTTCTCCAGTGATCAATGCCTTCATAAAACCTGCATTCTCTGGTGATAATGAACTATCATAAACCATATCAATTCTCTGTCTAAATGAATTTTGGAGCTTATAGCCAAGAGCCTGGCTGTTTTGTATTATTTGTACTGTAGACTCATCTGCCTTGATTATATGTTTAATGTTTTTAGTCAACAGGTATTGCCTGTAATCAAACAACCTGGGATTAGTGTTAGGCCTAGGCTCAACCAGATCTCCTACTAAATAAACTGTCATCCCTGGTATTAATGGATCAGTCTCATAAAGATTGGTTCTTACCTTTTCCTTAATCACTTTTCCATTAATGCTATTTATTATAATATCATAGCTGCTGTAATCTTCTCTCTCATATGATTTATGAATCGTTCCAGTAAATCGGCTATCTTGCGATGAGTAATTTGATAGATTTGATTCCAGAGAAATATTTGTATAGAGTATCGCAAGGAGAAATATAATCAAAAGATGAATATGCTTAATTGTTTTTCCCTTTATTAAACACACCATCCAAAATAACACACTAACTGTTGCCAGAAAAAGAGCGCTTGATGATGAAATTTTAAAATAATAAGCTGTAAGAATTCCCAAGGCAAATAAGATCCCAGGAATTAAAGCAGGTCGCCTCATGTATTATCTCCTCAATGCTTTATATTTATGTTTTATTGGTATATAATTAGATTAATTATATCACAGAAAATGTTTATGACTCTTTAAATATTCAAAATTACAAATTTTAAGGCGGTGCTATTTATGACAAGAAAACTTTATTGGGAAAATCCCTATTTACACGAGACTGAATCTTCCATAACTAAAAAGGAAAGGAAAAATGGCAAGACTTACATAACGCTTGACAAGACTATATTCTATCCTGATATGTCTGGTGGACAACCTGGTGACATTGGATCCATCAATGATGAAATGGTAATTGAAACAGTGGAAGAAAACGGCAACCTGATTCATGCCCTGAAATCGGATATATCAGGTTCAAAGGTGCGACTCTCCATCGACTCAGCTCACAGATTCGATATGATGCAGCAGCACAGCGGTCAGCATCTCCTTTCGGGTGTTCTTTATACTCTTCTGGGTGGAGAAACCATAAGCTTTCATCTGGGAAAAGAGTATTCCTCAGTAGATGTAACTTTATCTGATATGTCAGATGAGGAGGCATCAAATGCAGAAGCCTTGTGCAACAAGATAATTCAATCTAACTTCCAATTGAAATCCTATTTTGTGGACCAGGAAAAAATCAAGTTGCTACCAGTTAGAAAGGCACCTTCAGTAGCACACAATATCAGAATGGTAGAAATCGACGGATTTGACTACTCTGCCTGTGGCGGAACCCATGTTAACCACACAGGTGAACTTGGTCTTCTGAAGATTACAAAATGGGAGCATTACAAGGGAAATCTAAGAATACAGTTTCTTGCTGGTCAGAGGGCATTTTTGGATTATAATTCAAAATTCAAGTCTGTCAGATCAATTGCAGGAATGCTATCCTCCTCAGATGATGGAATTGAGATTAAAGTGGAAAAACTCATTTCAGAAAAGTCTGACCTGGAGAAAGAGTCACGAAGTCGCAAGGATGAACTGATTACCATGAAAAGTTCCAGTCTTGTGAGTGAATCAGAAAAATTCGGAGATAACAGAATAATAAAAAGATTGTATGAACAGTATGATTTCAAGGAACTCAGTCAACTTGGCAGTCATATATCCAACAATTACCAAAGAGTTATTCAGATTTATGGCATTTCAAACGAAGGTCTTGGACAATTTATAATAAGCAAATCCAAAGATATCAATATGGACCTGGGTGAAATTTATAAACAGCTGTCATCTGAGTTTAGACTCAAAGGCGGAGGAAACCCAAATACAGTGCAAGGTTCTGTAACTACAGGAAATCTTAATTCTGTTCTCGACCGTTCAATGGAACTAATAGTCCAAATGCTTGAAACAGAAATCAAAGAATAAATGATTCGTGATATGGAAAAAAGCACCTTTAAAGGTGCTTTTCTTGATGGCGGGAGTATGTGAGAATCGAACTCACCCAGGACGCTCTTAACGCCCCGCGCTGGTGTTGAAGACCAGAGAGCCCACCAGGACTCCTCTACCCCCATGGCTACAAGAGCCATTATATAATAAAACTGTTAATAATACAATCCTAATTTTCTTTAAAATAGTAACCTACACCCCACTTGGTTAGAACGTACTCTGATGCCTTTGGATCTTTTTCAATTTTTTCTCTAATTCTTCGAATATGAACATCTACAGTTCTTAAATCACCATAATATGCATAACCCCATACTTTCTCCAGTAATTCTTCTCTTGTAAAAACTTTGCCTGGGTTTGAAGCTAAAACATACAACAGGTCAAACTCTTTGCCTGTTAATGAAATATTCTTATCATTCCTTGTAACTTTGCGTCCAACGGAATTAATTCTTAAATCCTTGATTTCAACCACATTGCTGTCATTGTCTGATACCTTGTGATTAATTCTTCTTAATACAGCCTTTATCCTCGCCTTTAATTCCAATATATTAAAAGGTTTAACCATATAATCGTCCGCACCATATTCCAATGCAAGAATTTTCTTTATATCCTCATTAACCGAAGTTATAAAAATAATTGGAACTGATGAAATGTTTCTTATATCCTGACATAGTGTAAGTCCATTTATGTCCGGCAACTCAGTTTCCATAAGAATCATATTGTACTCTTTCTTTGATATGTGGTCCAGGGTACTTGCTCCCTCGGAAAGTATGTCTATTCGATAGTCATCCTGCTCAAGGCTGTAGCGTAATCCCTTCACAAATGATCTATCGTTGTCTATTATCAGTATTCTACCGCTCATACCCTCACCTCAATGTCAATTTACCAGTATCCTCTTTTCGCCATCTCTTTTTGTAACTTTAATCTGATCGAAATACTCAAGCATACCTATTGCATTCTTTCTATTAGTATTTAGCAAATCCCTATACTCAGCGACAGAAATTCCTCCATTTTTTTCGATGAAGTTAACTAGTTCAATTCTCGCCTTATCAAGGTCTTCAGGCAATAGAAACAATTCATCGTTCAATTTCAAAATTTCCTGTCTGCCCAGCATATCCATTATTATTTCCTCTATCTCTTCACTTTTACCCAAATCAGACTTTAGTAAATCCTCTTTCTTGGGAGGCATGTATGCTTCCTTCTTAAAGATACCCAGTATTTCCTCTTTTATCTTCAACTGCTCCTTGGTATATACAGGCTTAAAGTCTTGAAGTGATATGAGATTCTTATCCTGTTTGAAATGTCCTCTGTCAATCAAGTCATCAATAATGCTTTCAGCAAGTTTAGGCTTTGCCTTCTGAAGGAATCTACTTCTCATCTCTTCCTTTGAAGCTCCAGTTCTTAATGGATACTTACTATGAAATACCTTCAGCACCTTATCCATTGATTCAACAAGATACTTGATATGATTTATGTGTATTGGATATATATCTTTGCTCAACTCATATATTGAAATCCTTCCCTGTTCCTTGAGATTTCTAATCTCATCAATAATACTCTCCTCAAGCATCGAAGTATCTCTAGCCAGCTCCTTGACTGAAAGGTAAAGTTTTGCCTTATCCAGAATGATATGTTCCACAATATCTCCAAAGTTTCCTTCATCCTTGATTCTTAGTTCTTCAATATCTTCATCATCAAATCTCTTTCTCTTTTCTGGATTGGGCTCGAGAATCTCACCTCCGCCTATTGTGAACATAGGTGAATAGAATCTAAGAATAAATCTATCCCCTCTTTTGGCAACGGTCTCTGACTCAAGTCTCAGCTGTGCATAAGCTTCATCACCGGGCTCCAGAACCTCCTTGTCCAATAGGACAATTCGACATAAGATTTCTTCAGTACCCAAATATAGTTTTAGGCGAGTTCGGTTATCAATACCTCTATCAAGGCTCTTTAATAGCTTTACTTTAACATCTATCATCATTGTGTTTGTCATGGCATTCAATGGAGCTACTATATTTCCTCTTTCTATTTCATCCTTCTTTACACCGGCAAGATTAATGGCCACCCTCTGACCTCCGAAAGCTTCTTTTGCATCCTGGTCATGGACCTGGATTGATCTTATCCTGGACTTGATCCTTGTTGGATATAATTCAACTTCATCACCAACAGAAAACTTTCCTGCCAATAGTGTTCCGGTAACAACTGTTCCGAATCCGGATATGGTAAAGACTCTATCAATTGGCAACCTTGGCATATCATTTATATTCCTGTCTTCCAGCTCCCCAGACATGTCCTGAATCACCTTTATGGCATCGTCAATTCCAGTCATTTTAGTAGATGATACCGGGATTATCTCGCTTCCTTCCAGAAAGGTTCCTGCCACTGCTTCCTGAACTTCTTCTTTAACAAGCTCAATCCATTCTTCTTCAACCATATCAGCCTTTGTTATTACTACAAACCCCTTCTTGACACCAGCCATATCAAGTATGGCAAGATGCTCAGCAGTTTGTGGCATAATCCCTTCATCAGCAGCAACTACAAGCATTACAATGTCAATGCCTACAACGCCTGCTAGCATATTCCTTATGAATTTTTCATGACCAGGCACATCAATGATTCCAGCTCTCTGACCGTTCGGAAGATCAAAATAGGTAAATCCAAGTTCGATGGATATTCCTCTATCTTTTTCCTCCTTTAGTCTGTCTGTTTCTCTACCAGTCAGTGCCTTGATAAGAGTTGTCTTTCCGTGGTCGATGTGACCTGCCGTACCAATAATCAAATGTTTCATCAGTCACACTCCTCTAGTCCATCCATAGCTGATATAACAGCTTTTGTTATAATGTCCATTTCAGAATCCTCAATGGTTCTTAAATCAAAATATATTTTATCTTTATATATTCTAGCTATTACAGGTATAGTATTAGTCCTTAACAGTTTTTCAAATTTTGCAGTACTCTTTTCACCAAGGTCAACCACAACACACTTTGTTGGCAGCTTTTCCATTGGCAAAGAGCCTCCTCCCACCTCGGAATAGTCGTCCTGTATCGATAAATTGACCATTTTATGAAAATCTTCCTGCTCCATCATTTTCAGCAGTTTATCAGCCTTATTTCGTAGAACTTCCATGGGATAAGTCAACATCCTTAAAGTTGGAATCCTGGAAACAACCATATCCTCATCAAGATAATACCTGAATGTAGCTTCAAGCGCTGAAATAGTGAATTTATCCACTCTAAATGCCCTTGTTAGTGGATTTTTCTTCATTTGATCAATATATTCTTTTTTACCCACAATTACCCCAGCCTGTGGACCACCCAACAACTTGTCTCCACTGAATGTTACCACATCGACTCCACTGTCTAAACTGTCTCTGACCGTAGGTTCATAGGTAATGCCATATTTTGATAGATCAATCAGTACACCACTTCCCAAATCCTCTATCAATGGTATACCATGTCCCTCTGAAATCTCCTTAAGTTCTGACGCTTCTACTGCAGATGTGAATCCCATTATCCTGTAATTAGAAGTATGGACCTTCATAATCGCTCCAGTATTTTCAGTTATTGCCGATTCATAATCTCTTTTGTGTGTTTTGTTTGTAGTACCTACCTCAACAAGAGTGGCTCCGCTTTGTTCCATAACATCTGGCACTCTGAAAGCCCCTCCGATTTCGATTAATTCTCCTCTAGATACTATTACTTCTTTTCCTTTGGCTATGGTGCTGAGAACCAATAAAACAGCTGCTGCATTATTATTAACTACCATTGCTGATTCTGCACCTGTGATTTCAGCAACCACTTCTTCCAGGTGAGAATAACGGGAACCTCTGCTTCCCTTATCCAAGTCGTATTCAAGATTTGAGTAACCTTTTGCAACATCTTTTAAATGATCCAGTATTTCAGGGTTGATAGGAGATCTCCCAAGATTTGTATGGATAACTACACCTGTTGCATTTACAACAGGCCTCAACTTATATGAATTCTTCTGCTTCGCATAACTCTCTATATCATTAGGCAGTCTCTCAATCATATCTTTAATATAATCGATGCTCTCGCCATTTTTTATTGCTCCTCTTACCTCTTCAGTTTTTTGACGTATTGAATCCACAATTATCTTACGTGGAATCTGCGTATCCATCTCTTTAACCAGCTCATTATCAAGAAGCTCATCCACTTTTGGTATCATTTTATATAAATTAATATCGCTCATTCTACACCAGTCCTTTATTCAACTATCAATTGTTTTTCCTGCTTGGAAAATACCTCACCAACAATTGCACATTCCACCGGGGATCCTGAGAGTTCATTAAGAAGCTCTTCTGCATTTCCCTTCGCTACAGATATCAAAAGACCACCTGAAGTCTGTGGGTCATAGAGTATGTCCCGTAGAAACTCTGGCACTGATTCGTCTATTTGCACCTTGTCTCCGATAAATCTCTTGTTATTGTATGCGCCTTCAGGAATCAGACCCATTTGCGAGTATTCTCTTGCTTCTTGTATATAAGGTACTTCCTTGCTAAATATTTTAATCGTTACATCACTGCCCTCAGCCATCTCAAGGCTATGACCAAGCAATCCGAAACCTGTTACATCTGTTGCTGAATGAATATTTTCAGTTTTTTCCATTGCATTCTTCCCGTATACATTGAGTGCAGACATTGAAATGACAGCTTTATCATAAGCACTTTTATCTGCAAGATCTCCCTTGATGGCAGTTGTAATTATTCCAATCCCAAGTGGCTTGGTTAATACAAGTACATCTCCAGGTCTGGCAGTATTATTTGCCTGGACTTTATCAGGATGTACAAAGCCTGTAACTGACAATCCATACTTGGGCTCATCGTCTGATACACTGTGTCCCCCAACAAGTATTGCCCCTGATTCCAAAACCTTATCATGCCCTCCCCTCATAATCTCCGTAAGAACATCCGGTGATAGACAATCTGGAAAACACACAATATTTAAAGCTAATTTAGGATCACCACCCATTGCATAGACATCACTAAGAGAATTTGCTGCTGCTATTTGACCAAATGTATATGGGTCGTCAACAATTGGAGTGAAAAAATCCAGCGTCTGGATAATTGCCAATTCGTCGTTTATTTTATATACTGCTGCATCATCTGATGATTCTATACCCACCAGAAGATTCTTATCATTTGGTTTTGGTAAATGACACAGAACCTGTGCCAGGACATCCGGTCCGATTTTTGCCGCTCAGCCGGAGCTTTTTGTAAGCTGCGTCAATCTATCTTCCATTTCATTTCCTCCTAACTATTTTACAGTTATCAGATCCTTGATTTGTTCATATTTTGAATCACCTATGCCTGATACATTCATTATATCCTCAGGTTTCTGAAATCTGCTAGTATTTCTGTATTCTACCACCCTATTTGCAATGACTTCACCAATCCCAGGAAGACTTTCAAGTTCCTGCTGCGAACAGCTGTTAATATTCAACAGCCCTGAACCACTGCTTGATTGTATTATGTCTGCCTCCACTGTCAAAATTTCATCTACGGATGGTATGTATATCTTGTCCTCATCATTGAGTTTTTTCGCTAAGTTTATTCTATCCAAATCAGCCTGTTTGGTCAAACCACCTGCCAAATCTACGACATCAACCACTCTATCCCCTAGTATAAGTTCATAGATACCTGGATGATATACCTGTCCACTGACATGAACCATGATCAAAGCTGGTTTTAACTCTTCTGCCTGATCTGAAACCTCCAGAATAGACTTATCCTGAACAATTCCAATATCACTCGTCTCAGGCTCTTTCTCCTTAAATAAAACCTTGCCCCCAATAATACCCAAGATTAGGACGACTACACTAAGTATAGCTATTTGTTCCTTTTTTGTAAAGAATTCCATGTGTCAATTACCTCCGTTAAATTGTTTAGTATAATACTATATTCGACTTATTATATGAAATTCCTTCTTTTTTTGTATTTCTTATGCTTAAATTATTGTACTTTATCTGGTATAATTATATAGTCAGCAAGTACTGCAAAATTTATGCGAGGTGGTTTGATTGAAAAAAATAATTATTTTGATTTGTTTGATTATGATGTTTATTCCAGGAACAGGAGTTTTTGCGGAAACACTTAATATAAACGGAGAAAGTGCCATTCTTATTGATTATGATACAGGAGAAATACTCTTTCAGAAGAATCCCCACCTAAAGCTTTACCCAGCAAGTACAACCAAGATGCTAACTGCAATCCTGGCGGTGGAGAATTCCTCCCTCAACGAGCTGGTCACGGTTGACCAGGAGGTAGTCAGTCTTACAAAGGGAAGTCATATAGCTCTTGAACCAGGTGAAGTACTGACTATGGAACAGTTGCTCCATGCTCTGCTTTTGCCTTCAGCAAATGATGCAGCTCTTGCAATAGCAAAGCATGTAGGTGGTTCAATTGAAAGCTTTGTAGCAATGATGAACCAAAAGGCAAGTGAACTGGGAGCACTTGATTCCAATTTTGTCAATCCAAACGGACTTCACGACGACAGACATATTTCGACAGCTTATGATTTGGCACTGATCGGCCGATATGCTATGGAAAGCGAAACAATAAGAAACATCGTACATAAGGTTACATATGAAATACCTCCAACAAACATAAAAACAGAAACAAGATATTTTAAAATAACCAACAAGCTTCTTTTCAGCAATGAGCTTATCGACAAGGATGGGACTCTTGTACCCGCACGCTACGAGGATGCATCGGGTTTGAAGACAGGGTATACTTCCCAGGCAATGAATTGCCTGGTATCTTACGCTGAAAGAGATGATCAAAGGCTTATTGCAGTTGTCTTGAAGGCGGACGGTAATATGGTCTATTCAGACAGTCAAAAGTTGCTTGACTTTGGTTTCGAAAACTATAAAAATATGTTTATTGCAAATACCAATGAGTTTATTGATAATATTTCAATTATTGATGGAGAATCTCCTTATGTCGCAGGAGTATTGGACAGGGATATCATCTATCCAGTATCTGAAGTCAATGCAAATATGATTGAGCAGAAGGTGATTATTTCTGAAAACCTTAGTGCACCTATTGATAAAGGTCAGATACTTGGTCAAGTTGATTATCTGGTAGATGGAAAGGTAATTGGAGGCGGAAATCTTATTTCAACGGCTGATGTAAAAGTAGATCCACTTACAGTCTTTCCTGGAAAGTTTGTAAGCAAATGGTATCTATTCGTATTCGGAGCTTACTTCTTTATGAGAGTTTACATACTTCAGAAAAAGAAGAAACGAAGAAGATCCTCTAAAAACAGCAGACAAGCAATGTACAGAATGCCATACACACCAAAATGATAAAAAAATGCCAGGACACTTTGAACTGATCTTTGTCCTGGCATTACTATCTACTATTTGGCTATTGCAACTGCCTCTATTTCTATAACTCCATCCTTGGGAAGTCTTGCAACTTCAACCAGACTTCTCGCAGGCTTGTGATCTGTAAAATACTCTGCATATACTTCGTTTATTGCTCCAAAGTTATTCATGTCCTTTACAAATACCGTTACCTTAACAACTGTCTCCAATGAAGCCCCACCTTCTTCAAGTACTGCCTTCACATTATTCAATGCAACTCTTGTTGCCGCCTGAATATCTTCTTGCACCAATTGTCCTGTTGCAGGGTCAATTGGCAGCTGGCCTGATGTGTAGACAAAATCTCCAGCTTTCATTCCCTGTGAATAGGGACCTACTGCTGCTGGTGCTTTTTCTGTAGCTATTTTCTGGATGTTCATTACTTTTCCTCCTTTGACATTTTCTCATATTCTGCCCACAATCTCTCAAGATTGTAATACTCTCTTTCCTCTCTGTGGAACAAATGTACTATAACATCTTCATAATCCAAAATAATCCATCTGGCACTCCCGTAGCCTTCCTTGGTGGTAAGTGTCATAAATCCTGCTTCTTCCATTTTATCTTCAACCTCATCAGCGATTGAAGAAACTTGATTAGATGAGTTTCCGCTTGCTATCACAAAATAGTCAGCTATTGTTGTCATCTTACCTACTTCCAAAGCCTCAATGTCAAAACCTTTTTTGTCATCAATAGCATTCTTGATTATTTCCAGTTTCTTTTGAATTTCTGTCATTGTAGAATAAACCCCCTTTGATTAATTATTTAATATTTAACTCTCTTAATAGTATATCAGTTTCTTCCTGATTATGAACAAAGTAAGATAATCCTTCCATCATTTTAGCACTACCCGGTAAAGTTGTACCGTTTATACTGTCCAAATCAAATTTTACACTCTGCAATCCATATAACATCATGTTACTGCCTGGTACATTTGTTTCCATGTTGTCCTTGTAGATACTCACCATACCTGGAATTTTAAAAAGATTAACAGGCCTTATGCTTTGCTTTATAAGGTTTTTCATAAATTCCTGTTGTGCCTTTACTCTTCCCAAATCGGCATCCTTATAACCTTTTCTGAATCTAAGATACTGGAGTGCCTTGTCTCCATCCAGAGTCTGCTCTCCTTCCACCAAATCAATATGGAGAGGTGGATCTGCTACAGGATCTGAGTATTGCATATCCATTGGAACATAAATATCTACCCCACCAATAAGGTCAACATAATTTCTTACAAGTCCATAGTCTGCCAGGACGTACTGATCAATTTCTATACCAAGAAGATTTCTTACTGTCTTCATTGTCAATTCCGGTCCTCCATATGCAAAGGAATGATTTATTTTTTCCGGATTATTTCTACCTTCAATTGGTGTTCTAGTATCCCTCGGAATAGATAAGATATTAATCTCTCCTGAAGAAGTGTTCATATCTACAAGCATAATAGTGTCAGACCTTACACTTGATACTTCACGGTAATCCTTTGAGTCTATCCCTATCAATAAAAATCTAATATGATTCTCCTGAGAACCCATAAAGCTACCAGCAAGAAACAGCAAAGAAAGAAATATCAGAAGGGAAATTAAAAACACTCTAAAAAAAACACTTCTATTCTTACGTTTTTTCATTTTCTACTCTCCAATACCATTTTTTAGCAAATAGTTTCTTGCATTAACTGTATTTACGTGAATAATGCTTCTTTTATTAATGAGATATGAAATTGTACTGTCAAGTGCCATAAGTATGGCTTCATCCAGATTCTCCAGTGCTCTTTCTCTTATAAGCTCAATGCCATCAAAATTTCTTGCTGGCTCAATAAAATCAGCAAGAAATACTATCTTTTCAACTGTTGTCATATTCTCCTTACCAGTTGTATGATATGTAATTGCATTTAGTATCTCCTGGTCGCCAATATTGAAATAGTCTCTAACCATTCTTGCTCCAAGTGGACCATGGATTAGTTCTGTACTGGTCTTTGTTATATCATCAAGCTCTAGATTATACTTATTTACCAGCTCAATTGATTCTTCCAATGTAATATTCTTTGCAAAATCATGCAGTAGTGCAGCTATCTTAACCTTCTCTTCAGGTGCCTTATGTTTTTTTGCGAGGATTAAGGATTCCTCAACCACGCTTAGGGTATGTTCCAATCTTTTTTCTCCGATTCTGTCCCTTAAAACTTCAATTATCCTGTCCATTCTATTCCCCTTTGTATAAAGATTCCTTCTCAATCTCTTCTATTAGACTGTCTGGAATCATGTATTTAACTGATAGACCCTTATTGATTCTATCTCTAATGTTTGTTGATGAAATCTCAATCTCAGGTCCATTGCTTCTATGAATCCTAAATCCATGCTTTTCCCTAAGATTCTGAAGTTTTTCTTCAACGTCCTTCTTGGAGTGCCTTCCTCTCCCATACATTATAAACTCAATTTCATTGGCAATTTTCTGGAAGCTCTTCCATGTTTCCAACTCAAACAGGGTATCTGTACCTATTATAAAATACAGTTTCTCATATGGATATTCTAAATGCATCTGTCTTATTGTGTCAATTGTGAAGGAAAATCCCTCCCTGTTTAATTCAATGAAACTCAATTCAAAGAATGAATTATTCTCGATAGCCAACTGGACAAGTTTCACCCTATGGCTTGCCTCTAAGACCTCTCCTCCAGTTTTATGGGGAGGATTTCCTGATGGTATGTAGATGACCTTACTCAGTTTCCATTCCTCCCGAATATATTCTCCTATCAAGAGATGACCCATATGAATTGGATTGAACGTTCCACCCATAAGTCCTATAGCCATTGTTTACCTCCTTCTCCCAGATGACACAGGACTTCAGATAACTCTGAAGTCCTTTAACCCTAGGGAAGCACGATTGTCTTATTGTCCTTTGACTCTCTGTAAATTACAAATCTTCTTCCAATACTTTGGACGAACTCTGCATTTAACTTCTCAACCAGTTCTACTGCTACATCAGTAGGATCAAGATCACTATTTTTTAATACACTAACCTTTATAATTTCTCGCGCATTGAGTGCATCATCAACCTGCTTGATAAAATTCTCCGTCAAACCATTTTTCCCCAATTGGAAAATAGGATCCAGATTATGTGCTATGCTTTTTAAATGGCTTCTTTGCTTTCCTGTTAACAATTTTTCACTTCCTCTTTTATTCAAAAAATTCAAATTCATTATCACAAATAAATACCGACTCACCTTCAGTTATTCCAAGTTCCTTCAACCTGTCTATAACACCCTTCTTTCTGAGCATCTCCTGGAAATATCTAAGAGAATCTGAATCTTCCATGTATGTTGACTCAAGAAGTCTCTCCATGAAGGCTCCTTCGACTACATATCTTTCCTCATCTTTTTTAACGATTATCTCATCCCTCTTTGGTGCGATGGTTTCGATGAACTCTTCGTCATAGGTATCATATACAATCTCAGTATTCTCCAGAAGATTCCAAATTGCGTATACCAACTCCTGGATTCCATCCCTTGTGGCTGCCGATACCTCAAATACATTGTACCCTTTTGGAACAAACTCTTCTTTTATCTTACCAATCCATTCCTTGGAAGAAGGTATATCCATCTTGTTTGCTACAATGATCTGTGGTTTATCCTTTAGTTTCTCGTTATACTGAAATAACTCATCGTTTATTTTCTGGAAGTCTTCAATGGGATTTCTTTCTTCACTGCCGGATGCATCAAGAACGTGTACCAGTACTCTTGTTCTCTCAATATGTCTAAGAAAATCATGCCCTAGACCGGCGCCCTCTGAAGCGCCTTCAATTAGGCCTGGTATATCAGCTATTACAAAACTTTTCTCTTCTTCAACTCTTACAACACCAAGATTCGGTTTGAGTGTAGTGAAGTGATAGTTTGCAATTTTAGGCTTTGCTGCCGACATAGTCGAAAGAATAGTTGATTTCCCAACATTTGGAAATCCTATTAGGCCAACATCTGCCAAAAGTTTCAGCTCAAGTATTATATTTCGTTCGCTCCCTTTTGTTCCGGCTTCTGCAAAGCCAGGTGCCTGGCGGGTTGAAGTTGCAAATTTTGCATTTCCACGTCCACCTTTTCCGCCTTTTGCAATAATAAATTCCTGACCAGGTTCTTTTAGGTCAACAATTACCTTATCGGTTTCCTCATCCTTTACAAGAGTTCCTACAGGTACCTTTAGATATATATCTGAACCATCTTTACCAAACTGCTTTTTGGATCTTCCATCTTCTCCATTTTCACCTACGTATGATCTTTTATATCTAAAATCCATCAAGGTTCTAATTCCTTCATCAGCATAGAGTACTATTGATCCACCTTTACCACCATCTCCACCGTAGGGGCCACCAGATGGTTCATACTTTTCTCTTCTCCATGCAACTATTCCGTTACCACCTTTTCCTGCTTTTACGGATATTTTCGCAACATCAATAAACATAACCATCATCCTCATTTACATTATTTATAACAAGATTATTCCTGTTAATTTGTTCGGCAAAAACCACCCAAGATTCACTTGGTTGGATGAGACATTTTCCGCTGAATAATAAAATCAGCGTTTTAGCCGTCTGTTATTTGTTACCCCAAAAAGTGCTCTTAACACTTTCTATGGAAGCATAAGGTCTCACACCCAAAAAATATAAGCTTACCAGACGGTAAGCTTAAAATTTACGCTAATTCTTCTCGAGGATAGACGCTGACCTGCTTCTTGTCGCGACCTTTTCTTTCATATTTAACAACACCATCAACTGTGGCAAATAATGTATCATCTCCACCTATTTGTACGTTGTTACCTGGATGGATTCTAGTTCCTCTTTGTCTTACCAGGATATTTCCTGACAATACAAATTGTCCATCTCCTCTTTTGACACCAAGTCTCTTAGACTCACTGTCTCTACCGTTTTTTGAACTACCTACTCCTTTTTTAGAAGAAAATAATTGTAAATTCAATTTAAACACGATTTCCACCTCCTACATATTCAAGAGTTATATATTTAGGGTAACTTTCTATCATTGATCTGATTCCGACATCGTAGGTTTTAAGAATAACCTGAATGTCAGATGAATTATCATTTTGCAGTTCTGTTTCCAACTTTACCTTCATATAACCGGCATTGTCATCAACCTTGTAGTCAAGTTTTGCTTCATTGACACCGGCTACCTCTACTAATGCTCTTAAGGTCGTGTATCCCAAAACCGATGCTGCAGCACAAACAATATCCTCACCATGTGGTCCATAATCTGCATGCCCTGACATTTCATAGGATGTAATATTGCCCTCACTGTCAGTTGCAATTTTTACCATGATCATAATTAACCTACAATCTTGTCAATTTGAACCTTAGTAAATGGTTGTCTATGTCCTTGCTTCTTTCTGATGTTCTTCTTAGCTTTATACTTGAATACTACGATTTTCTTTGATTTACCTTGAGCAAGAACTGTACCTTCAACTTTAGCTCCCTCTATGAATGGCTTTCCAGGAGTTAACCCTGAATCCGTTGACATTAGAAGAACTTTCTCGAAATTAACAGCGTCGCCTGTTTCAGCGTTTAGTTTTTCAATATAAACTACATCGCCTTCCTGAACTTTGTATTGCTTTCCACCTGTTTCAATAATTGCGTACATTTACTGCACCTCCTCTTACCTAGTCTCGCCAATATTAGGTGACTATGCTTAAAACCCATATTGAGCGGCTCTACACCTAAGATAGTTTAACAAAATAAACCGTTATTGTCAAGCTTCATTTTTCCTTATACGTCCTCTTCCATTACATGTTGGGCATACTAATGTAGTTTTCTTGTCTAGTGTAGGTCTATTTCTCTTTCTTATAACCTCCACAAGACTCAGCTTGGTAATATCTACTACGTATGGTTTGTTCTTGTCCTTTCTGAATTCCTTCTCCAGCTTCTTAAGTACAATATCAATGTTATCGTTACTTTTCATATCAATAAAATCAATGATTATTATTCCGCCAATATCTCTTAATCTAATCTGTCTAGCGATTTCAACAGCAGCTTCGATATTAGTTCTTACAATTGTATCATCCAAAGTTATTAGCCCTACATACTTCCCTGTATTAACATCAACGACTGTGAGAGCTTCCGTCTCATCAATGACAATATAACCACCGCTTTTTAGCTGAACTCTTCTTGAAAGAGCTTCCTTCATATCCATTTGAATATTCATGTGGTAATCCATATTGTACTTAGGGTCATAAGTAAGTCTATCTTGAAGATTGTAATCCTTAAGCTTGCTTGTGGTTTTTAGGCGTTTCAGAAGTTCCTTATTGTTTGTTACTACATTGGTCTTGGTTTCATCGAAATAATCCCGTAGAATTTGAAGTATCAGCACCGGTTCACTATAAATAAGCTTGGGTGTTGGAAGATAATTCTTCTCAGCTTCGATGGTTTCAAAGATATCCACCAATTCCAAATACTCCTCTGAGAGTAGTTCTGATTCAACTCCCTGGGAAACAGTTCTGAATATCATACCCATTTGTTTTGTTTGAATTTCTTTTCCAAGACTTCTTAATCTATCAATTTCTTCCTGTGTCCTGATTTTTTTTGATATGTTGACTCTACTGGAATAGGGAGTAAGCACCATATATCTCCCAGGTATTGAAAGATGAGTTGTCACCTTGGGTCCTTTATTTCCTAAAGGTTCTTTAACAACTTGGACAATAATATCTTCTCCCTGGGTCAAAACTTCATCAATGGTGCTTTTTTCTCTCTTATACATCATTTCCCTATCAAGTGCATCCTTTATATTCAGATATGCATTCTTATCTTCTCCTATATCTATAAAAGCTGCCTCCATCCCTTGCAGGATGTTCTGTACTCTTCCCCTATAGACATTACCAAGAAGTCTATGTCGCTGAGTATCTTCCTTGTAATACTCAACTAGCCTGTCATCCTCTACAATGCATATTCTATTGACCCCATCCCTTGAATCAATGTAAATTGTGTTCATACAATACACCCCTATGCAAGTTCCTTGATTTCTCCTTTTTCATCAGCAAATACATCCAGGCGTTTAATCAAAACCATGTCAAGGTCAATGTCGAGCTGAAGTTCTCTATCCATTGCCACCACTAGCTCTATTGGTTTTAAGTTTCCCGACTCACCTGTCTTTAAAAGTGCATTTACAATATTGAATCCATCTTCATCAATACCCTTATATATAATATTCCCAATAAGTGGGATAATATCAACTTGACGATCCACTTTGATCTTGCCCTTCTTTTTTTTCTTGGTAATGAATACTTCAGATAGTTTATCCCATTGATCTAGGCTATCTTCAAATTTGGACGCTTCATCCGAATTTTTTGTCACAAATCTGATTTCATAATGTGACCAGGCAATTATTGAGGTCAACGATGCACCCTTTTCAGTCTCCCAGCAGCTTGTAATCTTTATACCGTCAGGAAGTGCTTCATTAATCCTTTTCGCGAAATCTGCTGGTTCAATCCATTCTGTCAACTCTACATCCATATATTCCGCAAGGCTTTCAGTTCCCAGGGGAAGAGGGTTTCCGATTGAAAACTTTGGATGTGGATTATACCCATCAGAAAATTTAATTGGTATTCCAGCCTTTGAAAACGTTCTAGTAAAAAGTCGTACCATATCCAGATGGGATAAGTACTTAAGGTATCCGACTTTTATATATTTTGTTCTTAAAATCAATTGAATACCCCCCACATGGCACAATCTTCTATACCGCAGCCGGTACAACCTAGTCTACAGTCTCTTGTGGTTTCTCCTTTGATTGCTTTTGTATACTCGTTAATAAGATATTCTTTACTTGGTCCAGGATTAATAAAATCCCATGGCAGGTTTTCTGTAAATTCCCTGTTTCGGTTTGCATAAAAGCTTCCATCAATTTCAAGCTCATTCATTGCTTCCAGCCAGATATCATACTTAAAGTGCTCTGACCATCCATCAAATCTGCAGCCTTTTTCCCATGCCCTAAGAAGCAGCTTGCTGATTTTTCGATCACCTCTTGCCACTATAGCCTCCATGAAGCTAACTCTGGGATCATGGTAATTAAAGGATACTTTATTGTCCCTAATCTCATTTTTTACTAGATTAATCTTGTACTGAAAGTCCTCGATTGTGTCCTGACCATGCCATTGGAATGGTGTGAAAGGTTTCGGTACAAAGCATGATGCACTGGCAGTAACTTGGAAATTACCTTTACGCTCTTCTGGTGGTCTGTTAAAAAACAGATCCTTTACAAGATACGCCAGTTCTTTTATCCCAAGAACATCTTCATCTGTTTCCGTTGGCAAACCAATCATGAAGTAAAGCTTGATTCTGGACCAACCTTCCTTAAATGCATACCCTACAGCATTTACAAGGTCATCCTCATCAACACCTTTATTTATAACATCTCTTAACCTTTGGCTTCCTGCCTCTGGAGCGAATGTAAGACCAGATTTTCTTACCTTCTCAATTTCTTTTAGTATATCAATGCTAACAGAATCAAGTCTAAGTGATGGCAATGATACTCCAACTTTTTTATCTTCGAACTTATCCATCAGAGAAGATATCAATAGATGAAGCTGTGAGTAATCACATGAACTTAAAGACGATAGTGATATATTTTCGTACCCTGTAGAATCTACAAGTTTTTCTGCAAGTTCCATAAGTCTGTCAACAGATTTTTCACGTATTGGTCGATAGATCATACCTGCCTGACAGAATCTACAACCATGAGTACATCCCCTGAAAATCTCCATTGAAATTCTGTCATGAACAGTTTCCATGTAGGGTACTATCATTTTTTCAGGAGAAAACATACTATCCAGATCACGGATAATTCTCTTGTCAATAACCTGCGGAATATTCTCAAGCAATGAAAATCTCTCATTTATTGTTCCATCTTCCTTATAGGTTAAATCATAAAGTGACGGCACATATATCCCTTGCATTGTCCCTTGAACTTCCTCAAGGAATTTTGCTTTATTGTAACCATGTTTCTTGTGCTTGTTGTAGACCCTCATAAGCTCAAGAGTTACCTCTTCACCTTCTCCTATTACGAATAGGTCTATAAACTCCCACAAAGGCTCTGGATTATACGCACATGGGCCTCCAGCTATTACCAATGGGAAATCCTCATTTCTATCCTTGGAAAGAACAGGCATCTCTGACAAGTCCAAAATATTCAATATATTTGTATAACTCATTTCATACTGTAACGTGAATCCAAGAAAATCAAAATTCCTAACTTCTTCTTTTGATTCCAGCGTAAACAGAGGAATCGATTCCTTCCTCATTTGTTCTTCCATATCAACCCAGGGAGCAAATACCCTTTCACATGAATACTGTGGTTCATTATTGATCAGATTGTAGAGTATATGCATTCCCAGATGTGACATACCCACTTCATATACATCAGGGAATGAAAATGCAAAACGTACATCCATCTCTTCAGGATTCTTTTGCACCATGTTTTGCTCCATACCAATATATCTTGAAGGTTTTTCAACCTTCATTAAAATTTTATCCAATTTGTATTTATTTATCATTCCATTCACCTTTCAATTGTTTGCTTGACTTTTTGGGAGCTGAAATCCCTATATGCATGAAAAAGCTCTAACCAAGGTTAGAGCAATTATTTCTTCTTGTCTTTGACATTGACAATAGGAATATTGGCAACAAGCGCAGATACAGGAGATTTATTGCCTTCCTTCTTCATCTTAGTCATCTTGATTTCAATTTCAGATTCATCTATTTCCGCATATTGGGAAATCACTTTTACAATATCACCCTTAATCATTTCCAAAAATCTAGGAGACAGGTCGGAGCGATCATGAACCAATACCAACTTAAGTCTTTCTTTAGCTACATTCTTGCTGTTTTCTTTTTTTCTAGTAAACATTTTGAAAAAATCCAAACCGTTCGCCTCCTTTACTTTCCAAATATTAGTTTAAGAACTTTACTGAACTTGCTTTCAGCATCCTCTTCAAGATTCATAAACTCAACTTCCTCACCTGTAATCCTCTTGACTATGTTTCTGTAGGCCTTTCCTGCTAGGGCTTTTTCATCCATTACAACAGGCTCTCCTTTATTTGTTGAAATTACAATAGATTCATCGTCAGGAACTATTCCAATCAAGTCAATGGCCAAAATATCGATAATGTCTTCAATAGTCATCATGTCGCCTCTTTTAACCATATCTGGTCTGATTCTGTTTATTATAAGCTCTGGATCGTGAAGTTCATTGGCTTCAAGAATTCCAATAACCCTGTCTGCATCTCTTACAGCTGAAATTTCCGGTGTAGTTACAATAATTCCCCGGTCTGCTCCTGCTATTGAATACTGGAATCCCTGCTCGATTCCAGCTGGAGAATCAATGATTACATAATCGTGACTCTTCTTAAGTTCATTTACCAACTCCACCATTTGTTCAGGTTTTACTGCAGTCTTATCCCTAGTCTGTGCAGCTGGCAATAAGTACAGTTTGTCATGCCTCTTATCTTTAATCAGCGCCTGCTTAAGCTTGCAATTCTTCTCTACTACATCTACAATATCATAAACTATTCTGTTCTCAAGACCCATTACTACATCAAGATTTCTCAATCCTATATCAGCATCCAACACTACAACAGAATAACCTAGTATTGCCAATCCCGTTCCTATATTGGCACTGGTTGTCGTTTTTCCAACACCACCTTTTCCGGATGTTATAACAATAGCTGTTCCCATTTTTTCTTTAGCCATTTATGTTCCTCCCTCTTATTTATTAGGCAAATAAGGCTCAATTACAACTGCTCCATTAACTACTCTTGCAATCTCGGGATATTTGTACTGTACATCATCCTCCGGCGGCCTTACAATATAATCTGCTATTCTAAGCTGGGTTGGTAAAAGGCTATATGCGGCTACTATAGCATATCTGTTTCCGCCAATCCCTGCTTGAGCAACACCTCTAAGTGATCCTAATACTACAATATTTCCCTTTGCCTTCAACTGCGCACCGGGATTTACATCTCCTATTACTACAATATTACCATTATAAGATACTTCCTGACCAGATCTTAGGGTTCCATGTACAAACTTGGTCATCCCTTCCTGGACTTCCTCTGGTTCTGATGACTTGTCAATCACTATTATTTCAGATTGTACGGAAGTAATCTCTTCTGGGATTTTTTCAATCTGAATAGCAAAATCATATTTATATTTGAGCAGCAACATGATTTCTATTCTATTCTCTTCTGATAGCTCCTCTCCTTTAACTCCGAGGATATCACTTCCCTCGAAAAAATTTGAAGCTGTCTTCATCTTGCTTTTAAGCTCATTTTTAATAATCTCAATATCGTTGCCTTCAACATGTAAATAAATGCCATTTGCAACTCCCTTGATAGAAACTACGTCTTTTCTCATGTGTTACCTCCAAATAAAAGCCTTATTCTCATTCTACTAGTTTGCGCAATAAAAATCCATAGTTTTAAGTTTTTATTTTACCTTAATCAAATGCGATAGTATTTTCAATGGGTAAAGTGTCTGTCTGTTGAGTATCGTTCAACCCAAGGTATTCCGCAATTATGTCTCTTACCATAGGAGCTGCATATCCTCCTGATCCTCCTTGGAACAATACAGCTGCAACAGCTATTTCAGGTTCATCATAAGGAGCAAAACCTACAAACCAAGCAAAATCATCGAATGTATCTCCGGTAGAAGGATTTATTCCACTTCTTTCGGCAGTACCAGTCTTTACACCCACCTGCACTGGGAAATTCTGAAACACACGTCTTGCAGTTCCATCATCTGCAACCATCTCCATTCCTTTTTTTACATGTTCCAGATTCTCGTAGTCATTCATTTCTATCAATTCACCCTGGGCTTCATGTTCATACAAAATTGATACATTGTTATAATTCCTTATGCTTTCAATTAGTGTGATTTTATTCAGATATCCTCCATTTGCTATTGTAGCGACGTAGTTTGCCATCTGAATTGGTGTATATGCACTTTGACCCTGTCCAATAGTTACGTTCAAAGTATCCGAAATATTCCATCCTGCCTGATTTAGATATGTGTATTTAATCTTGTCAGCCAAACCTTCTCTTTCACCAGACAGTCTCATTTCAGGTTCAATTCCCATATCATAAAGTCTTCTTACCACTTCTGCTCTTGATAAAATTTCTTCCAATTCAGTCCAGCTGGTTATTTCTTCTATTGTTTCCAGAATTTCTTCTTCGCTAAAATCTTTGCCCTCCATGATATAGCTTTCGATGCTTCTTTGAAGCATTTGCTTTAAAAGATATTTTGTAGTTATTATTTTCCTTTGAGGATCTGGTACTCCTCCTGATACTTCTCTCGGGATATTGATTTCTATTCCAGTCTTGTCATTTAGTCCAAGTTTCTTGGACATTTCAACTATATCCTCAATCTCTATCTTAACTCCAATGTCCTGTCCTGTTCTTTGATTTCTACCCATTGCAAGAGTATAGAAGTAATAGTTGCAAGAGTCTCTCAGTGCTTCATAAAAGTTCTCATAACCATGTGTACCACCTGTATTGGTATAAATCAGGCAATGAAATCTCTTGTCGCCTACGGTAACATAACCCATGTCCCTGATTTTAAGAAGAGGATTAAGGCCTTTTTCCAAAGCTGTCAGTCCTGTAACCATCTTGAATGTTGAACCTGGCTGCACTGCCGTTTGAGTGGCTATGTTGTATAAAGGTCTAGGTGCAAGAGGGTTTTCTGAATCCTCTGGAAACAAACTCAGCCAATCTGTATTGTTGATTCCAGTTGAAAATAGGTTTGGATCAAATGATGGGTAACTTACCATGGCCAGGGTTTCTCCTGTTTTAACATCCAATACTACTACTGCACCTGAGTTTGCATTAACATATGGTCTGCCTTTACGCCTGTGGATGCCGAAAGGATAGTCCCCCCACTGACTTGTGTAGGTACCACCTTTGCTTAGCTCGTCAAGAGTATGTTTCATGGTCTCTTCTGCGGTTTTCTGCAATTTCAGGTCTATTGTCAGGTAAATATTATCTCCTGGAACAGGGCTTATCTCTTCTATTACATTTGTTGTGTTTCCAACAACGTCAACTTCAACTTTTCTAATGCCGCTTTCACCGTTTAGCTGCAATTCATAGCTTTCTTCAATTCCAGTCTTGCCGATCAATGTACCAGGTGAATACCCTTCCTGTCTTATATACTTCTCTATTTCCGGTGCTTGACTTATCTTTCCAATGTAACCTAGAATATGTGATGCAGTCGTACCTTCAGGGTAAACTCTTACCGGCTCAATTGATACATCAATGCCTGGCACTCCAGACAGTCTTTCTTCAATTTTTGCAACGGTTTCATCCTTGATCCCGTATGCAATATTAATCGGCTGGTATGCAAGATATCCTTGAATGCTAAGCTGATTGATCAATCCCAGAAGAGATCTTGCTTCATAATTCGATATTTCCTCATCTATAATGTAGCTGTCTTTGACTGATTCAAATGCCTCTTCAAGTGGAGTTCCCATCTCAATTCTATTAGCTTCATACCAGTTGTTTCGATTATTTATATGAACGTATTCAAACTCTCCGGATACAGAAATCCTAGGATTGACTCCACTGCTAATAAGGTGAGTCTGTGCCTGGTAACGAATCCTTTCGTCATTAATGAACACCGACAGAATCTCCTTATCTTTGATATAATTAATCAAATATTCCAATGGATCCTGGTCTTCAATTCCTGTTGTATCAACAAAACTATATAATAGTTCCGTTCCTTCATCATTCATTCTGATCTGTACTGGCGGGTTCTCACCATTATCCCTCAAAACTTCCAGTAGTATCTCTCCTGGAACAAGATAATCTTCTGTTTCTTCGTCAATTACAATTACCCTGCTTAGAAATGAGTATAGAGATATTTCTCTAAACAGATTAATAAAATCTTGTTCAGCAGTAGTTTCCATAGTAATAAAAGAATAATCAGACATAAGAGAAACCTTCTGCTGTAGATAATCTTCGTCATAGATCAATACGAAGTCCTCAACAATGACATCCTCCTGCAGATTGTGCCTGTTTAACAACTCAAAGGCAATCAACCTTGCCACAGGATGGTCTACTATTTTTCTGGTGTTCACTCTGTTGTTATCAAGCATCTCCAGCAGCTTAGTTCTATCTTCAGGTATACTTCCATCAAGGGAATATACATCAGGATTCTTATCACTGAGAACATCCTGAGCCCTTTTAAAGATCGAAATCTCAAAATGTTCATCATAGGGTTTCCTAAATTCCATGGTTATGAATTCACCTAGTAATCCATTGCTCAGCAGTAAATCCACAACCTTATCCATTGGTCCTACCTCATTAATAAAATAGGATTCAATTGAGCTGTACTTAAAATAATCCAATTCAACTGGATAATCATTTACATACTCTGCACCATCTGTTTCAAGAAGTCTAACCAGCTGCAGCAAATTTTCATTTCTTGCTTCCCTGTCGCCAAGATTTAACTCATCTTTTAATAATTGCACAGTAAATGTAGGTACATTTCCTGCAAGAAGTCTTCCGTGTCTGTCACGAATCTCTCCCCTGGGAGCTGTGGTATAAACTTCTTTTACTCTTTTATTATCGGATAAGTCTCTATAGTAATCACCTTGGGCAATAGTCAGGGTAGCCAGTCTGAAAACAAGCACTATGACAATTAGAACAAGAAAATATATCATTAAACTGTATCTGTTGAATAGTTTTTCTCTAAGCTTCATACTGCTTCTACCTCCTGCCAAATCTTAAATTTGGCTGTATGAATATTCTTTGCAAAATCATAAATAGAATTACTGCAATAAGTCCATTGTACACTATTTCCATTGAGAATGTTTTCCTTACTGCTTCGACAAAAATTATGTCTCTTGATAGAAAAAATTGAATCAGAGAATACATAAAGTTGTAAAATATCGTCCCCAATCCCGCAAATATAAACGGGTTTATTGCATTTTCCCTAGTAAGTGTGTTGTGAGCAAATCCAGTGAAATATCCTATGAAAAACAATATAAATCCATTTACTCCTATGGTCACTGAAAATAGCACATCTTGCAACAAGCCAGCCAATAGACCAAACATTGAACCGCACACTCTTCCCTTTTTTAATGAAATAAGAACGATTAATGCAATCGCAGTGTTTGGAACAACACCAAAAACTCCGATATATGGTATCAGAGTAGCTTGGATTATTGTATTAAATAATATTGCCATGGTAATCAGTAAAACAATCAATGAAATCCCTCATTCAATTTACAATAACAAATACGTTGTACAACTTTTTGAAGTCAACAGCTGGTTTTATTACAATTGTTTTTGTCAGTTCTTCCTGACTTGTACTTATTTCTGTAACTTCCCCAATATACACGTCCTTTTTGTAAACTCCTCCAAGACCGGATGTATATAGTTTGTCTCCAACAATTACATCAGCCTCAAAGTCGAAAAGATAACCCTCAAGCACACTGTCGACACTTCCTGAGAGCACGCCACCATCTTGAGTTCTGATTACTTTAAAAGACACACTGCTTAGTTCATCGATTAATGAGGTAACTTTTGACCAATTGTCTCCGACATCAACAACCTTACCTATGATGCCTTCCTGATATAGGTTCTGTTCAACCTCTACCCCCTGAATAACAGTTGCACCCTTGACAATTCCATCATCAGTTCCAATATCAATAACGAACCTGTCAAACCAGTTTCCCGGTTCTTTTCCTATTACTTGCCCTTTTATAAGATTGAGTTCTGTAGATTTGGAAAGCTCCAGTTCATTTCTAAGGTAGTCTGTTTTTCCAATTATATTAATAAGATCCAAGTTCTCCGACTCCAACTTTTTGATCTCATCTCTCAATAATTCATTTTCCGACTTCGCATCAAAAACATCTTCAATTGAAGAGAAAAACCCGGTTGCTTTTTCTCTTGCAAAAGTTACACCATTTGTCAATGGTGACAACAGATTACCAGTGAATCTCTCAATCCCAGTTATAGTAACCCTTTCTTTACTTGTTTGCCCAATTACAATAAGCAGAATGATAGCGATAAATATCACTATCATTCGTTCCTTGTATTTTCTTAAGAAATACATGGTATCACTACCTTAATCTATTATTTCTTGAGGAAGTTCTCTTCAAAATTTCAATACTGTCCAATGCCTTTCCAGTTCCATTGGCAACACAATCCAGAGGGTTTTCTGCTACAATTACAGGAATCCCTGTTTCTTTTGTAATCAATAAATCCAAACCATTTAGCAGAGCTCCTCCACCAGTAAGAATTATACCGTATTCCATTACATCCGATGAAAGCTCGGGAGGTGTCTTCTCAAGTGTTGATTTGATGGAATCAATAATATTATTTACAGGCTCTCTCAATGCTTCGTATATCTCCTTGGATGCTATTTCCAAGGTCTTCGGCAAACCACTTACCAAGTCTCTTCCTCTTATCTCCATTGATCCCAGTTCCGGATCATTGACAGCTGATCCAATTTTAATTTTAACTTCTTCAGCAGTTCTCTCACCAATCATAAGACTATATTCTTTTTTTACGTAATTTACTATATGGACATCCAATTCATCTCCACCGACTCTTATTGATTTGCTGGTTACAATACCACCAAGAGATATTACTGCAACTTCAGTTGTCCCACCACCAATATCTACGACCATGCTACCTGTTGCCTCGTGTACAGGCAAGCCAGCACCTATTGCTGCCGCCATAGGCTCCTCAATCAAGTAAGCTTCCTTAGCTCCAGCTTGAATTGTCGCTTCTTCAACAGCTCTCTTCTCAACCTCAGTTACACCACTTGGAACACATACAACTACTCTAGGTTGAAACAATGATTTCTTTTGAGTAGCCTTTTTAATGAAATACTTTAACATTTCCTGTGTAATATCAAAATCAGCAATAACACCATCCTTCAATGGTCTTATGGCTACAATATTCCCAGGTGTTCTACCAATCATTTTCTTTGCATCTTCACCTACTGCAAGTACATTTTTTGTATTTCTGTCAATTGCTACAACTGAAGGCTCCCTTAATATTATTCCCTTGCCTTTTATATAGACTAGTGTATTCGCTGTACCTAAATCTATTCCCATATCTTTTGTTAGTGCTTTAAATAAAACCATTTTACTCCTCCATAATTACATTAAATTTTTCTCTTTCATACTAAGAAAGACATCATTGCCGATTATTATATGGTCCAGGACCTTTATGCCAATGATATTTCCCGCTTCAATAAGTCTTTTTGTTATGTTGATATCCTCATTGCTTGGGACAACATCACCACTAGGGTGATTATGTAACAGAATAACCGAATTCGCATTTTTTTTGATAGCAACATTAAATACATCCCTGGGATGTACGATAGAAGCATTCAGTGTTCCGATTGAAATATTATCTATACTTATAATCTGATTTTTTGTATCAAGTATAGCTATATTAAAATGTTCCTTATGAAGCAGCTTCATATCTTCCATTACCAAATTAGCTACAACATCAGGAGATGTAACCCTTACTTTATCATAAGGAGTCAATCTTTTCATTCTTTTTCCCAATTCAATTGCTGCCATTATTTGAGCTGCCTTGCATTCGCCGATACCTTTAATACCAGTAAGGTCTCCAATTGAAGCATCCCCAAGAAAAGCAATACCTCTGTTATCAATTGATAACATTCTACGAGATACCTCAATAGCAGTTTCACTTCCTGTACCCGTTCTGATAATAACAGCCAGAAGCTCCGAATTTGAAAGCGCTCCTGGTCCCATGGCCAATAGTTTCTCCTGAGGTCTTTCGCTTAAAGGAAGATCCTTTATTGTATTACCCCTATACTCTGTCTTGATCATCTCCATAAGAAATATCACCCTTTATCACAAGATATGAATTATTGCAATTAACTAAAGGTAAACTGTCACATACATTACTATAACAGATTCAAATTAAAAAACAACTTAAGACTGCTGTTAAGTCTTGATATGGGAAGCCCCATTACATTGAAGTAACATCCTTCAATCTTCTCAACAAGTAGTGCTCCCTTGCCTTGAATACCATAAGCTCCTGCCTTGTCATCAGACTCCCCGGTAGAAATGTAGTCTGAGATTTCTATTTCACTTAATTCCCTGAAATAAACATCTGTAGACTCGTATTCTACTATCTTGGTAGGTCCGGCTAGATCAATGATCGAAAACCCGGTAATGACTCTATGCTTTTTACCGCTAAGTTTTAAGAGCATTGAAAAAGCCTCCTTATCATTCAAAGGCTTGCCCAGAATCTCATCCTCAAGAACAACTAAGGTGTCAGCTCCTATTACAATTCCATCCCCAGCTTTACTGGCAACATCGATTGCTTTCTGAAAGGAAAGGCTCATTGCAGTTTCTTCAGGAGTATTTTTATAACTAACATACTCGTTTATATCACTTGCTATTATTTCAGGTCTAACACCGCACTGTTCCAGAAGCTCTTTTCTTCTGGGTGATCCGGATGCCAAAATTATTCTTTTCATATTGTCTCCTGTCTTGAAAATAGTACCCTGAAATTCTTCTTAAGATTGTCTACTATATAAATTGAAGACAATCCTACAAAATATCCAGAAAATAGACTTACCAACAGCAAAAATGGCAGATAAGAATAAATCCTTGTGTTGCTTAACATCAGAACGGCGACAGAAACCTGTGCAAAATTATGTGCAGCAGCTCCGATTATGCTTACTCCAATTAAACTGAATACCTTCGAAAAATATCTGTATGCAATGAACATTAATATGCAACTAAGTATTGCTCCAGAAATACTGTAAATAAAACTGGATACGCTTCCCGTCACCAACATCAGAACAGTGCTCTTCAACATTGCAACTTTAATGCCATCTTTGAAACCAAAAACAACCAGTGTTACAAGAACAACCATGTTGGAAAGTCCAAGTCTTGCTCCTGGCATAGCTATGGGCAATGGTATTGATGATTCAATAACACTTAGGGCAAGACCCACTGAAACGAGAAGGGATATAAATATCATTTTATTTGTTTTTCTCATGTCTACCCCACTCTAATAATTCATTATATCAATATCATCTTCACTGGAATCCCCTTTTACCTCGATTACCAACTTATTTGGAAGACAGACAATTGTTTCCCCAATTCTTGATATATAGCCTTGTTTGACATCTATCTTATCGGGACAATCTGCCTCTATTACCCTTACCTGTTCATCTCCAATTTCTATAAGATTGTATCCAAATTCAGTCTGTACCGGTATGGTATGTCCAATCAATTGCTCATCGTAAAGTATCTTCTTGATTTCCTCTCCATCTACTTGTACACTGATATATTTCTCTTGCTCTGAAAAAGCATATCTGTTGATATAAGCAAAGGAAAAAAAACTTAGCATAACTATGAACAATATTAGAATTTTATCTCCTTTTTTCAAATCAATCATCCTTTTCAAGGTCACAATATCACTACTATAGTTTATCACTTGTAACTTTTATTTACAAGTTACAAAAAGGAAAAATAGAGCCCATCGGGCTCTATTCTAGCTTGCGAATTCCTTTGCAAAATCTTCACTTATTATCGATGAATTGTCTATTGCATTTGTTGGACATTTCTCTATACAAAGCAGACAATCTATACACTTATCATAGTTTATGCTGGCCAGATTGTTCTCAAAGCTAAATGCTTCTGTAGGACAATTCTTAACACAAATTTTACACCCTATGCAACCAACTGAGCAGTATCCTCTAACAAGTTTTCCTGGGTCTTCGCTTTTACATTTCACTACTGCCGTTTTATCATAAGGTACCATTTCGATTATTTTAACAGGACATATTTCAACACATTTATTACATGCAGTACACTTATCTCTGTTTATAACTGCTATACCATTTATCATTCTGATTGCATCGAATGGACAAACATCATAACATGTTCCACATCCAAGACATCCGTATGAACATTCTTTCTGTCCTCCAGCCAATGTTGCCTGAATTCTACAATCCTGAATTCCATGATATATGTATTTGTCTTTCGCTTTTTCACAATCTCCCTGGCAATGAACAACAGCAACTTTCTTCTCCATTGTTGCAGCATTTACTCCCATTATGGTTGCCACATTCTCTGCAACCTTCTGACCACCTATAGTACAGGCAGTTACTGCTGCTTTCCCTTCAGCTATTGCAATTGCACAGCCTTCACATCCCGGGTACCCGCATGCTCCACAGTTCGCACCAGGTAATGCATTCAAAACCGCTTCAACCTTAGGGTCTACTTCAACTACAAAAGCCTTTGAGGCAATTGAGAGCAGCACTCCGAAAAGCAATCCCAAGCCGCCGAGAACAACAACCGGATTAATTATATTTGTCATCTCTCACACCTCCTAAATCAATCCAGCAAAGCCTGTAAAGGCTATGGACATTAAACCAGCGGCAATCAGTGTTATTGGAAATCCTGCAAGCGCTTCAGGAATATCCGCTATATCCATCTTCTCTCTTAAGGCAGCAATCAAAATCAGCGCCAAGAAGAAACCTAGTGATGCACCTACTGCGTTTGTTACTGTCTGTATCAATGTAAAGCCTTCTTGAATATTAAGGATTGCAACACCTAGGACCATACAGTTGGTAGTTATCAAGGGAAGAAATACTCCCATTGCACTGTATAAACCAGGACTTATTTTCTTAAGTGCAAGTTCAACAAACTGCACAAGTGATGCTATGACCAATATAAATACTATTGTCTGTAAGTACTGTAATCCAAGGTTATCCAAAATATTCCTCTGAATAATGTATGTTATTATAGATGCAAATGTAGTTACAAAAGTAACTGCAAGTCCCATACCAGTTGCTGTCTCCATCTTGCTGGAAACACCAAGGAAGGGACATATTCCCAAGAATCTTGCGAATACGTAGTTGTTGACTAATATAGTTGAGACCATAATAGCAAATATACTCATCTTGATACCCCCTTCTCTTAGTTAATTGCCTTGTTTTTTATTGTAACGTTGAATATTCCAATTATTATACCCAGAAGAATAAACGCTCCCGCAGGACTAACAAATACAGCCGCCGCCTGGAAACTTTCTCCAAACAGATTCATTCCAAGAAATGATCCTGAACCAAGAATTTCTCTTACTGTCCCTAGCGCTATTACTGCAACTGAGTATCCCAATCCCATTGCAAGACCATCAACGGCTGATATGAACACGCCATTTTTTGATGCGAATGATTCTGCTCTAGCAAGGATCAAACAGTTAACTACAATCAACGGAATAAATATTCCCAGTGATTGATACAGTGACTGTGCATAAGCATTCATAAACATCTGAACCATAGTTACGAATGTTGCGATTACTACTATGAAAATTGGAATCCTTATTTTAGATGGTATTAGTTTTCTTATAATTGAAATAACAATATTTGAAAGCATCAATACTGCAATTACAGCAGCTGACATACCGATACTGTTTTCAACTGTATTTGTTATTGCCAGAACTGAACACATACCAAGCATCTGTACTAGAACAGGATTCTCCTTGATAATTCCATGTTTAAATATTGTAGAGATTTTCAATGACTACACCTCCCTTTCTAGTTGGAAAGGTTGTTAGCGAAAGCATCCAAAGCTTCGTTAACACCTTTTACTACAGCATTGGTTGAGACTGTTGCACCTGATAACATCATAACCTCGTCATCTCCTGCTCCTTCTCCTGAAGCAGTAACATTTCCACCTGCTCCTTTACCTTCGAAGGATTCAGCAAAACCCGGATCATCCACTATTTTTGATCCAAGTCCTGCAGTCTCACTCATTACAAGCACCTTTATACCAGCAAGTGTACCATCTGCATTAACTCCAACAAGAGTTGTGATGTCGCCAGCATATCCACCAGTAACGGTTGACATTGCATATCCAATAGTCTCACCCTCGCTCAGAACTTCAGTTACTTCTCTGATAGAAGGATAAGTTGAGGCAATTTCTGCAACCTGAGCTTCATCATACTCAACAGAGTCATCTGCATCAGGAAATAATTCCAGTATGGCACTTAGACTTTCCATTTTTTCTCTTTCTGCGATTACAGGTCCCGTTATGGAGTTTACTCCTGCAAGGATCCCTCCTGCTATTGAAGTTACCAATAATAAAACTAATCCAAGTTTAATAGTATCTTTCATTTATTTTACCTCCCCAAAAACTTTAGGTCTTGTGAACTTCTCGATTAATGGAGTGGCCACATTCATGATAAGTATTGCATAGCTGACGCCTTCAGGCAATCCACCTTTAACTCTTATCAGAGCTGTCAGCAGACCGCAACCTATTGCAAAAATAATTTTTCCCTTGGGAGTTACAGGGGATGAAGCATAATCGGTTGCCATGAAGAATGCTCCCAATATGAGTCCTCCACCAAATACATGGAATATCAGGTTACTTGAGTCAACACCAAGCAGCATCAATACAACAGTTGTGGTAGCTATGTAAAGCACTGGGATTTTCCAGTCAATAACGTTTCTGATAATCAAGTATACTCCACCAATCAATAGCAAAATCGCTGATGTTTCACCGATTACTCCACCGATGTCTCCGAAGATCATACTTTGAATTGCAGGTAAATTGCCTTCTCCTGATTTTAGTATCCCTAGTGGAGTTGCTGCACTTATTCCATCAGGATTTACATATGAGGACATTATTCCAGGCCAAGATGCAACCAATGCTGCCCTTGCACCAAGAGCCGGGTTCATAAAGTTCTGCCCTATTCCGCCAAAAAATTCCTTTACGATTATGATTGCAAAAGCTGCTCCAAATACAGCTACCCACCATGGAGCTCCCGCTGGTAGATTCAAAGCCAGTAAAATCCCGGTGACAATAGCACTCATATCCATTATTCTAACAGGTTTTCTAAATAATTTTTGAATTCCATATTCAAATATTAAAGCTGCAATAACAGTTACAAGCAGCAATCTTATAGCATCAAATCCAAAGAAATATACACTACCGATCATTGCCGGAACCAATGCAATTATTACATCCAGCATGGTTCTTTTCACCGATTCATCAGACCTGATATGCGGTGACAGGGATACAATCAGCATATCATCCAGAACGACAGTGTCATTGTTCTTCGAATCAATTACTTTTCCATCCATTCGACTTCCTCCTAACCTATGATTTTTTTCGTTTTGCAATGATTTCTTTTTTTATATTTCTGATCGACTCAGAAAGTGGTCTCTTTGCAGGACAAATAAATGAACATGCTCCACACTCTACACAAGCCATTGCAGAATAGCTATCAGCTCTTTCTACATCGTTCTTTAATGCATAAGCACTTATAAACAGAGGCTGTAATCCTGATGGACATACATCTATGCATTTCCCACACTTAATACAAGGTAATACCTCTTCTTCCCTGACATCCTCTTCTGGAAGTACAAGTATTCCGCCAGAACCTTTTATAACGGGGACATCAAGTGTAAACTGAGCAATACCCATCATTGGTCCTCCTGAAATGACTTTTCCAGGCTTCCCATTGAATCCACCACTTTGTCTAATTAATTCTGAAAAAGGAGTACCGATTCTCACTAAAAGGTTTTTAGGTTCAACTATTCCTCTTCCTGTTACAGTTACAACTCTCTCATATAACGGTTTCCCATGCTGGATTGCATCAGCAATAGCTTTGGCAGTGGCTACATTGGAAACTACAACTCCAACTTCAAGTGGAAGTGCTCCTGTACCTACACTTCGACCAGTTATTGCATAGATTATACTCTTTTCTGCTCCTTGTGGGTACTTTGTCTTCAATACAGCAACCTCAATGCCGTCTTCCGGCTTGATGGCTTTGTTGATAGCCTCTACTGCATCCATCTTATTATTTTCAATTCCTATGTAAGCTTTTTCTACGCCCAATGCTTTCTTTATTGCTTTAAGGCCAAATACAATGGATTCAGCATTTTCCAACATCACTCTGTGATCACTAGTCAAATACGGTTCACATTCTGCACCATTAAGTATTACAGTGTCAATTTTCTTGCCATCCGGAATAGAAAATTTAACATGAGCCGGGAAGCTTGCACCACCCATTCCCGTAATTCCATTATCTTTTACAAGACCAATAATATCTTGTGGGGATAATTCATCCAGGTTTCTTCCTTTAGCAGACTCGTGCATCTCATCAGTGCCATCATTTTCGATTACAACACACTTTGATTTGGCACCGGTTGGTGTATACATCATTTTGATTTCCTTTACCGTTCCAGCAATGCTGGCATGAACGGTACCTGATACAAAAGCTCCTGTTTCCCCTATTTTTTGTCCTATTGTAACTCTGTCGCCAACGTTAACAACCGGTTCGCAAGGTGCACCGATATGTTGATGCATTGGTATGTAAGCAAATTGAGGGATTTCAGCAACTTCTATCGGCTTGCTTTCTGCCAGTTCCTTAAATTCAGGAACATGTACGCCTCCTTTGAAAGTCAACTTACCTTGGTTCATTTTTATTCCACCTCTTTACTTGATATAATTTTAGCAATTCTCGATAAATTTTTACCTAAAAATTGCACTTATGGGTATATTATAACATTAAATATTATTAATGTATATAAATCTGGGTATATATATATGCAGTCTTTGGGAGATTGGAAAAATGGTTTGGTGCGAGTGATGGGACTTGAACCCATACGCCAAGTGTGGCACATGCCCCTCAAACATGCCTGTCTGCCGATTCCAGCACACTCGCACAATACAATGGATAAAACAGTCGGGTGACCGTTTACTTGGAAATGTTACTAATCCATTATAATATCTTTCTCCTCAAATTTCAATCCTAATTTGTGCTCATTGTCAGATAGCAATTCTCCAATCCATTATATAGATTATAGTATGTTGGTTCGAGATCACCTGATATCCCTGAATCCACAAGCAGCGCTTTGTTTCTAAAAAGAAGGCTACCATATGGAATTGTCTCTACATAATATTGTTGAAACTCCTCGTATGTCTCAATTTTCGAGTTTTCATCCCAAACGAGCTCCATTCTACTTAAAATCTCTTCTAGATTCTCATCAGAATAATGAGCAAAATTATAAATGCTGTTCATACCCAGGAATGTCCTAAATGCGGGGATAGTGGATTGCTCCCAATGAAGCAGAGAAATATCATAATCCCCTTCTAAAATAATCCTTGTCATGTCCTCAGCTAACCCTTCTGAACTTTCACCTGATGGATGTATAATCTGCAGCGATAATCCAATTTCTTTCAGACTTGTTTTTAGCATCTCAGCTGTCTTCATTTTTAGATCAGATGAATGATTTACGAGCATCCTCAATACAATTGGATTGCCTTCAGAATCTTCAAGTATCCCATCATTATCACTATCGACAAACCCGGCGGATTCGAGCAAATCTCTTGCATTATCGACATTGAATCCATATCTATCAGAACTTAAGGAAGCAAGGTAAGATGATGGGTGTAAAGGTGTGTCCACCTGTGTTCCATGCTGCAAATACACTTTATCTATTATGGATTGCCTGTCTATACCGTAAAAAATGGCTTTCTTTAGTGAATCTGCTCCTTCCATTGAAAATAATCCAGTCATATGATTGAATGCGAGAATTTCATGGTCACCTGAAACATATTCATAAATGGAAATTCTTTCATTGTGCTCGTATTTGTCCCAATCCACACCTATAGTTGGTGCCATGTGCAGTTTTCCAGTTTCAAAAGCCGTAAGTATTAATTCCCTATCGTCATATATTTTCCCAACTATGTATGAAATTTGTGGTTCTCCATCTCTGTACTGTTCATTTGACTCCAAATGAACTTCCTTGAATTTTATATGCTCTGCAAATTTATAAGGACCTGTCCCAATTGGGATGTAATTCTCCATAACCAAGGCGTCAGCACCTTTTGCCTCCGGTATTATTGGAAAGGTAAGTATGTCGAGTACATTACCAGTTGCCTCTTTGAAGCTGATTTCAACTCTTGACTCTGACAATGCCCTGGCTGAGATGATGCTTAAATCTTCAGTTAGTGATCCATTTCTAACAATTTTCCCATAAAAACTATCTGCTCCAGCCTGTTTCATTATTCCTATTGTAAAGACAACATCATCTGCATGAAGTTTTTCCCCATTGTGCCAATATATATCTTGTCTAAGAGATACCTCCACCGTCTTTCCATCTTCGCTGATGGTATATGTACTGGCGAGTCTTGGAATAGGTTGAAGGTTCTGATCATACTCAAACAGACCCTCAAAAATCAACTTGCTTAAATGATAATAGCTCAGATTGTCCATATACAAAGGATTAAGAGTCTTAAAACTCGTCAGGGGCAAGCTGATACCAGCATTATCGAAGATAAAATAATCTACGCCTTCTTCAATTTCTCCGATATCAATAGAATCCTGCTCAGATGAACAACCCGATATTGAAAATAAAACTATTGCTATAGTAAATAAGATCATTGCTTTCTTCATTTTTTTCTACCTTAATCCTTTGATTATATTTGTGATAGACTTTCTTATATCCAGTAATATCTTGTCAAACATAGTATCGTTGGAACTGTAAAAAGTATTCCCATATACAAATTCATATGCTTTTTTATTCTTTTCTACACGACTGACATATTCACGAGTTTCAGGGAAGGGAATTGTATGAAGGGTCACTCCATCGTTGCTGTGATCATTACTGAGAAGCCAATGAGAAACATTACCACTTCCCGCATTATAGGCAGCTAAGGCTACTTCTTCACTCCCATACTGATCCAGCAATTGTCTAATATACCATGTTCCCACCTTGATGTTAAAATCAGGGTCATAAAGCATATCGCCTGAATAATTCTCAAACCCAAATACTTCTGCTGCCCATTTACCCGTAGATTCACCTATCTGCATTAATCCTCTTGCATCCTTAGAAGATCTCGCATCCTTATCAAAGTTGCTTTCTGCCTTGATAACACCCATCACAAGCATAGGGTCAAGATTATAATCTTCCGAATACTGCATGACAGAATCCTTGTACACGAAAGGATATGCCATTGCCACTGCTGATATTGTTAGAATCAATATCAGCGCTGTCATTAATATAACTGAAAATATTTTTTTCATAATTCACCACTATCTATATTCATCTAGAAAATCTAGAACCTGCTCTCTCGAATGTTCTATACTTCCTGAGTTGTCAATAATCCTATCTGCCAGTCTTTTCTTTTCTTCGATGTCAAATTGAGCATCTATTCTGGAGATGGCCTGCTCAGGATTATAATCATCCCTCTCCATCAATCTCCTCATCTGAGTTTCCTTGTCACAATAAACCAACCATATTTCATCGAAAAAAAGTCCCGATTCTTCAATTTCATCCTTGGATTCAAACAACAAGGGTACATCAACAAAAATTACATTTTCAGAATCACGAGCTTTCTCAATTTTTTCAATTATGGATTTCCTTATAAGAGGGTGAAGTATATTATTTAGAATATTTCTCTTACCCTCGTCATTGAATATTATATTACCCAGCTTTTCTCTGTCAAGTGTACCGTCCTTATCAATAATGTCATTGCCAAATTCCCGAACTATTCTTTCCAGTCCTTCACTATCCTTTTCAACGACTTCCCTTGCTGCCTCATCTGAATCAATAAGTTTAAAGCCTTCTTCCAGAATCATATTACTGACTGTAGATTTACCTGTCGCAATTCCTCCAGTGATTCCAATTATTCTAGTTTTACTTTGTTTCATACCAACTCTCACCTTCCAGTATGTCAACCTTCAAAGGCACATTAAGTTTAACAGCATTTTCCATGGTTTCCTTCATCATTTTCTTTACCAAATCCGCTTCATCCTTGTGAGCCTCAATTATTAATTCATCGTGTATTGTCAAAATCAATCTGGATCTTAAGTTGTTTCCCCTTAGATTTTTAAACACTTTGACCATAGCCATCTTTATAATGTCAGCAGCACTTCCTTGAATAGGCATGTTCATGGCTACCCTTTCTCCAAAGGATCTTATATTGTAATTTCTTGAAGCAAGTTCAGGTACATATCTTCTACGATTAAGAAGTGTCTCGACATATCCGTTTTCTTTGCCCTTGGCTACGGCATCATCCATATACAACTTGACCCTGCTGTAGTTGTCAAAGTAATTATCAATGTATTTCCTTGCTTCCTTTCTACTTATACCGATATCTTTAGAAAGGCTGAAATCAGATATTCCATATATTATACTAAAGTTTATTGCCTTTGCCTTGTACCTCAGGTCTGATGTAACCTCATCCTTGGAATAACCAAATACTTCTGCAGCTGTCTTGGTATGAATATCCTCATTATTGATAAATGCATCCATCATCTTTGGATCGGATGAAATATGAGCAAGCAGTCTTAGTTCAATCTGCGAATAATCTCCATCCAAAAATACAAAATCCGGAGCCTGTGATATAAATGCTTTTCTTATTAGCCTTCCTTCCTCAGATCTTATGGGTATGTTCTGCAGGTTGGGTTCTGTACTTGAAATTCTTCCAGTTGATGTGACGGTCTGATTAAACCTTGTATGAATCCTACCGGTATTTTCATCAATCATCCCCCGCAATCCTTCAATGTAAGTAGATTGCAACTTTACAAGTTGTCTGTACCTAAGGATTTTCTCAACAATATCATGCTCATGTCTAAGCTCATCCAACACTTCCGCGTTTGTTGAATAACCGGTTTTAGTTTTCTTTATTACAGGCAGTCCAAGATCCTCGAAAAGAACCTCCCCTATCTGCTTGGGCGAATTGACATTAAATTCTCTTCCTGCAAGCTCAAATATTTCACTTAATAGTTCCTTGATTTCAGAATCAAAAACCTTGCCGAGTTTATCCAGCTCTTCTTTATCGACTTTGACTCCATAATATTCCATATATGCCAGTACCTCAACCAGAGGCATCTCTATTTCATTGAATAGCTCATCCATGTTTCTTTCGTGAATTATTTCCAGTATTTTGGAATCAAGCTTTTCAATAGTCTCCAAAACAAAGGACATGTAGGTTTCAATAAATGAGCTCTCCAATTCTCTCACTTTTTTTCTATTTTTTCCTTTTCCAAGCTCACCTTCAATATCTGGTCCTGATTCCTTAAAGTATTCCTCTGATAATTTGTTTACTGATAAATTACTCTGACTTGGATTTATTATATATTCACCGATGGATGCATCAAAATGAAGACCTTTGAAATCCCAGCCCATCTGTATTGTCTTAAGCAGATCAGATTTTGAATCCAGACCTGATTTTTCTATTATTTGATCTTCAAATATTCCTTTTAATAATTCCATACCCTCTTTATCAATGTCCTTGAAAAAGATAAGTCGACTTTTCGAACCTTCAGGCTTAACGCCAATACAAACAGGTTTCTCCTTGAAATAGTTTTCTTCTGTCAGTATCTTAAATGATATTTTGCCCTTTTCCCTTGATTCTTCAGCCAATGCGTGAATCTCATCCGGGTCTTTGATTACAGCTATTTCATAGCTCATTATTTCCTTGTTTGATTCAATATCTTCCATATCGAGCTTTCCAAGCAAACTCTTAAATTCAAGATTTTCATAAATCTCTTTCAAACGTTCTACATTTTCCTCGCCAACAAACAAGTCCTCGATTGAAAAATCAAGTGGGACATTTACTATTATCTCTCCAAGCTTCTTGCTTAAAAAGGCCATCTGCTTGTTTTCCACAAGCTTTTCCTTTAATTTTCCACTGACTGAATCAATGTTTTCATAAACACCCTCAATATCTTTAAACTCCTTGACAAGTTTTAGGGCCGTCTTCTCGCCTACACCAGGTACGCCAGGTATATTGTCTGACTTGTCTCCCATCAGTCCTTTAACATCTATAAACTGCTTCGGTTCAATACCATACTCTTCAACTATCCTTGATTTGTTATAACTTTCAATTTCAGAAATACCTTTTTTTGTTATAAGAACATCTGACTTGTCACTGGCAAGTTGAAGGTAATCCTTATCCCCGGTAACCAAAAGAACATCCATACCTCTTTCTTCACCAAGTCTTGCCAAGGTTCCTGCAATATCATCAGCTTCATAATCATCCATATCAACGGTCTTGATTCCAAGGTGATGAAGTACTTCCTTGATTATTGGGAATTGCTGTGAAAGTTCACTTGGTGTCTTGTCCCTGGTTCCCTTATACTCACTATAATCCTTGTGTCTTAGGGTTGGACCTCTTCTATCGAATGCAACACAAATATAATCCGGTTGCTCCTGTTCTCTTATCCTGTAAAACATTGTAAGAAATCCATAAACTCCATTTGTGTATTCCCCTCCCTTTGTTGTCAGAAGAGGTAGTGCATAAAAAGCTCTGTGTACAAGTGAGCTTCCATCAATTATCATCAATTTTCTTTTATCCATAAGTGGCCTCCAATTTCAATAGTCCTATACCTAGTATACATTATTGATGCCACAGAATCCATAATGACAGCAATAATATTCTAATACATTCCTCCCAATAGGAGATAATGTTAGTGTAAAATAACTGTAGGAAAAATAAATGAGAATAGAGCTCCGTATGGTATGATTAATTTTGAGGAAAAAACC